>NZ_JBWGQW010000036.1:0-12075 GCF_056332225.1 Thermus sp.
GGAGGAGGCCCTCAGGATCGCCCTGCAGGGCATCCTGAGGGGCCACCTGCCTTTTCGGGTCCGCCTCGGCGGGTGGGGAAACTTCCCCCAGGGGGTGGTGTACCTCAGGGCCTACGGGGGAAGCCCCTTCCGGAGGCTCTACCACGCCCTCGAGCCCCTGGCCCCGCCCCTCAAGGAGATAGAGGGCCCAAGCTACCTCCCCCACCTCACCCTGGCCTTAGGCCTCTCCGAGGAGGAGGCGAAGGCCCTGGCGGAAAACCTCCCGTCCCCGCCCCGCCGCTCCTTCTTGGTGAAGGAGGCGGCCCTGGTGCGGGACGAGGGGGAGGCGCTTTTGGAGGTGGCCCGCTTTCTCCTGGGGGCTAGTCCAGGAAGTCCCTGAGCTTCCGCGTGCGGGACTCGTGGTACTTGAGTTTGCGGAGGGCCTTGTTCTCAATCTGGCGGATCCGCTCCCGGGTCACGCCAAAGTAGGCTCCTACCTCTTCCAAGGTGTGCTCCCGCCCGTCAATGAGCCCCTTCCTTAGCTTGAGCACCATGGCCTCCCGCTCGGAGAGCTTGGAGAGGGCTTTTTCCAGCTCCTCGGCCAGGAGGTTTTGGGCGGCGGCCTCCACGGGGGAGGGGAGGTTCTCGTCGGGGATGAAGTCCCCGTAGAAGCTGTCCTTCTCGTCCCCGATGGGGGTTTCCAGGGAAACGGGCTCCTGGGCGATCTTAAAGGTCTCCTCCACCCGCTTGGCGTCCCAGCCTGGTCCCATGGCCTCGGCGATCTCCTCGTAGGTGGGCTCCCGGCCGAGCTCCTGCTGGAGCTGGCGGGAGGTGCGGGAGAGCTTGTTGATGGTCTCCACCATGTGCACCGGGATGCGGATGGTGCGGGCCTGGTCGGCGATGGCCCGGTTGATGGCCTGCCGGATCCACCAGGTGGCGTAGGTGGAGAACTTGAAGCGCCGCTTGTACTCAAACTTTTCCACCGCCCGGATGAGGCCCTGGTTGCCTTCCTGGATAAGGTCTAGGAAAGAGAGGCCCCGGCCCGTGTACTTTTTGGCGATGGAGACCACCAGGCGGAGGTTGGCCTCAATGAGGTGCTGTCTGGCCGCCTCCCCCTCCCGGGCGATGTGCAGGTAGCGCTTGAGCTCCTTGGGGAGGCTTTTCAGCTTCTGGTCCACCTCCTCTATGGTCTTGGGGTCAAGCTTCTCCTTGAGGCCGGGGATCTGCTGGATGCGGGCTGTGCCCAGGATCTTGGCCCGCACCACCTCCCGGATGAGGTCGGGATCAAGCCCCGTGGCCTCGGAGAGCTTTTTGATGGCCTCCATGCCCTCCTCCACCTTTCTCGCCAGCTCAATCTCCTCCTCCAGGGTGAGGAGGGGCACCTGGCCGATCTCGTGGAGGTACTGGCGGACGGGGTCGGAGGTGGACACCTTGGGGAGGGCCAGCTCCTCCTCTTCCTCAAAGAGCTCCTCTCCCTCGCCCGCGAGCAGATCGTCCGCTTCCAGGTCTAGGGGCTCCTCCAGGACCAGATCCCCTTCGGCCTCCAAGAGCTCGGGGTCGGGCTCGGGGAGGTCGGTGAGGTCCGCCTCCGCGAGGCCTCTTTCCAAGAAGGGGTCCGGTGCCTCGGTAGGGGAGGCGGAAAGCTCCGCCACGGGTTCCTGGGCCTTGGCCTGCGTCTTGTTCTTCTTCTTGGCCTTCAAGGCTTTCCTCCCTCCTTCGCCGCGAAAAGCACCTTGTACTCCCTCACCAAGAGGGTCTTGAAGCCGCCGAAGCGCGCCTCCAAAAGGGGCTCGTACTTGAGAAAGGGGTTAGCCACCAGAAAAAACCCACCGCCCGGCCTTAACCGGGCCGCCGCCGCTTCCACGAAGGCCTGGGCCACATCCAGGATGACCGCACCCCCCACGTGAAAGGGGGGGTTCGTCACTATGATGTCAAACCCTTCCCCTTCCGTCAAGGCCTCGTCCACGTCGGAGTGGAGGACCGAGGCCCGAAGCCCGTTGGCCCTGAGGCTCGCCTTTAGGGAGAGCACGGAGGCCCAGTCGTCCTCCACCGCCGTGACCTCCCCGCCCAGGCGGGCGAGGGGCAGGGTGAGGGCCCCGTAGCCCGCCCCCAGGTCCAGGACGCTCCTTCCCCTAAGG
Source organism: Thermus sp. (assembly GCF_056332225.1). Classification (NCBI taxonomy): domain Bacteria; kingdom Thermotogati; phylum Deinococcota; class Deinococci; order Thermales; family Thermaceae; genus Thermus; species Thermus sp. The sequence goes on from NZ_JBWGQW010000036.1 coordinate 2,118, forward strand.
TCCCCGACCTCCCCCTTCAGGGCCTCGAGGAGGAGGAGGGAGGCGGGGTCCACCTTCCCCGCCGAGAAGACCCCGGGGAGGTGGTGGAAGGTGAACTCCTGGCCTAGAAGGCGGGTTTGGAAGGCGTGCCAGAGGGGAGGAAGGGGCGGGGCCTCCTTCTCCTTCTCCAGGAGGGCCACCCGGTAGGGGCCTTCCCGCCTTACCACCACGCCGTAGCCGAGAAGCCTTCGCGCCTCCTTGAAGTAGCGCTCAAACCCCTTGTTCTTGTCCCCGGCGAGGTAGAGCCGCCCCCCCGGGCGGAGGGCGCGGGCCGCGGCCACCAGGCTCGCCTCCACGTAGCGGCTTCCCCGCCCCGCGGGGAGGGCCAGGACCACGAGGTCGTAGGCGCCTTCCTCGGCCTCCCAGGGAAGGGCGAGGCGGGCCTTTAGGCCGCTCGCCGTGAGGCATCGGAAGGCGGCCCGGGAGGTCTCCAGGCGCTCCACCGCCATCTTTCCCTCCAGGGGAAGGCTTCCCCAGCCCACCCCGGGGTTGAGGTCCAGGGCCTTTTGGCCAAAGGGCTCCACGGTCTTCTGCAGGAGGTCGTAGACCGGGTCCCGGAAGCCCCGGGCCCCCGGCTTCACGTAGAGCACTCCCCCGGGCCGGGGCAGGGGGGTGAGGCGGTGGTACTCGGCGAGGGTCAGGCCCACGTCCTTTCAGGATACGGGGCTTCAGCCTGGGGGGCAAATGTGCTAACATTCCCTTTCAAACCGCCCTTGGGCGGGGAAGGAGGGAAGCGTGGCCCTGGTGGTTCAAAAGTACGGCGGCACCTCGGTGGGGGACCTGGAAAGGATCCACAAGGTGGCCCAGCGCATCGCCCACTACCGGGAGAAGGGGCACAGGCTCGCGGTGGTGGTCTCGGCCATGGGCCACACCACCGACGAGCTCATCGCCCTGGCCAAGCGGGTGAACCCAAGACCCCCTTTCCGCGAGCTGGACCTCCTCACCACCACGGGGGAGCAGGTCTCCGTGGCCCTCCTCTCCATGCAGCTTTGGGCCATGGGGATCCCGGCCAGGGGCTTCGTCCAGCACCAGATCGGCATCACCACCGACGGGCGCTACGGGGACGCCCGGATCCTCGAGGTGGACCCTGGCCGTATCCGGGAAGCCCTGGACCAGGGCTTCGTGGCGGTGATCGCGGGCTTCATGGGGACCACCCGGGAGGGGGAGATCACCACCCTGGGCCGAGGAGGGTCGGACACCACCGCCGTGGCCATCGCCGCCGCCCTTGGGGCCAGGGAGTGCGAGATCTACACGGACACCGAAGGGGTCTACACCACAGACCCCCACCTCATCCCCGAGGCGAGGAAGCTAGAGGTCATCGGCTACGACCAGATGCTGGAGATGGCCGCTTTGGGGGCCAGGGTCCTCCACCCCCGGGCGGTCTACTACGCCAAGCGCTACGGGGTGGTCCTCCACGTGCGTTCCAGCTTCTCCTACAACCCCGGTACCCTGGTGAAGGAGGTGGCTATGGAAATGGGCAAGACGGTGACGGGGGCGGCCCTGGACCTGGACCACGCCCAGATCGGGCTCATCGGCATCCCGGACCAGCCGGGCATCGCGGCCAAGGTCTTCCAGGCCCTGGCCGAAAGGGGCATCGCCGTGGACATGATCATCCAGGGGGTGCCGGGGCACGACCCCTCGAGGCAGCAGATGGCCTTCACGGTGAAGAAGGACTTCGCCCAGGAGGCCCTGGAGGCCCTAGAGCCCGTCCTCGCCGAGATCGGGGGCGAGGCCCTCCTGAGGCCCGACATCGCCAAGGTGTCCATCGTGGGGGTGGGCCTGGCCTCGGCCCCGGAGATCCCCGCCAAGATGTTCCAGGCGGTGGCCTCCACCGGGGCCAACATAGAGATGATCGCCACCAGCGAGGTGCGCATCTCCGTGATCATCCCGGCCCAGCACGCCGAGGCGGCCCTGAGGGCGGTGCACCGGGCCTTTGAGCTGGACCAGGCCTGAGGGAGCGCCTGCACACGCCGAGGAGAAGGCGGCCTGGGTGGTCTACCCCTGGGCCCCGGAGGCCTGGCCCAGGGGCTGAGCTGGGCCCCCGCCGCGGAAGAGGCAGGGGCTTGGAAAGGGCCGCTTGTACGCCTGCTGGCCCCAGGAAGCCTTTTCGGAGTCCCCATGCTGGCACAAGCCAGCATGGGGTGGGATCAGATGAGGCCCAGGGCCTTCACCTGCTCCATCTCGTCCAAAAGCTCCTGGGCCGTGATCTCCATGCGCTTGCGGGCGAAGGCGTTGATCTCTAGACCCTCCACGACCCGGTACGCCCCGTCCTTGGCCGTGACCGGGAAGGAGTAGACGATCCCCTCGGGGATCCCGTACTCCCCTTGGGAGGGGACGGCCATGGAGACCCAGTCCCCCTCCGGGGTGCCCAGGGCCCAGTCGCGGATGTGCTCTATGGCGGCGTTGGCGGCGCTGGCGGCGCTAGAAGCCCCCCGGGCCTGGATGATGGCCGCACCCCGCTGGGCCACGGTGGGGATGAAGTCCTTCTCGTACCACTCCATGTCCACCAGTTCCAGGGCGGGCTTCCCGTCCACCTCGGCGTGGAAGAGGTCGGGGAACATGGTGGAGGAGTGGTTGCCCCAGACGGCGATCTTGCGGATGCGGTCCACGGGGACCCCGGTCTTCTTGGCGAGCTGGGCCTTGGCCCGGTTGTGGTCCAGGCGGGTCATGGCGGTGAAGTTCCGGGGGTTGAGGCCCGGGGCGTTCTTGTAGGCGATGAGGGCGTTGGTGTTGGCGGGGTTGCCCACCACCAGGACCTTCACCTCCCGCTTGGCCACCTCGGCCAGGGCCCGGCCCTGCTCGGTGAAGATCCGGCCGTTCATCTCCAAAAGGTCCCGCCTTTCCATGCCCGCCTTCCGGGGGGCGGCCCCCACCAAGAGGGCGTAATCGGCCTCCTTGAAGGCCACCTTGGGGTCGTCCGTGGCCTCTATCCCGCGGAGGAGGGGGAAGGCGCAGTCCTCCAGCTCCATGATGACCCCCTCCAGGGCTCTCATGGCCTGGGGTATTTCCAGGAGCTGGAGGATTACGGGCTGGTCCTTGCCCAACATCTCTCCCGCGGCGATGCGGAAGAGGAGGCTGTAGCCGATCTGGCCTGCGGCGCCGGTCACCGCCACGCGAACGGGGCTTTTCATCCTCTACCTCCCTTGGGCCTAGGCCCAGGGGCATTTTACTTCCCGCTGGCCCCGGGAATCCCCTTATACCACCCCAGGCTGGCGCAAGCCAGCATGGGGGCCCCGGGAAAGAAGCCCCACAGAGGCCTTGGCTTAGGCGAAGGATTCACGCCAAAAGGGTTTTGGGGGGCATTAGAGGCCCCGGTAGATGCGCCTTTCCGCCTCTATGGCCTGGTCCAGCTCCTGGATCTCCCGCAGAAGCTCCAGGCTGGGGCTCTGCTGCAGAAGCTCCTTCAGCTTGGCCCGCCTCTCCAGGTAGTAGGCCTCCCGCAGGCGGGCCAAGGCCTTTTCCATCACCTCGGGGAGGCGGGCCTCCTCCACCTCGGGGGCCATCATGAGCCGCTCAAAGAGGATGCCCCCGGCCTCCTTGCGGCTCAGGACCTGGCGCAGGTAGTCCTTGCGGGGCTCCTTCTTGGCGAGCTCCAGGAACTCGGCGAGGAGGGAGCCTTCCGGGGGCCAGACGTGGTCGGCCACGTAGAGCACCCAGTGCGAAAGGCGCTCCTGGGGAAGGGAGAGGAGGAGGGCGATGACGTCCAGCTCCAGGAGGAGGGCGCGGTTTTTGGGTTCGGCCTTTGGGGGTGGGGGCGGCGGGGGCTTGCCCCGGCGGCGGCTTTGCAGGTACTCGTTGAGCTCCTTGGGGGAGAGGCCCAGGCGCTCCACCACCAGGGCCTTGAGCCTTTCCGCCACGGGGTCAAAGGGCTCGAGGGAGAGCATCCTGGGGGTGAGGGCCTCCAGGACCTTCCGCTTGTGCTCGGGCCGGGAGAGGTCTAGGCCCTTCACCGCCTCCTGGAAGCGGAACTCCACCTCGGGGAGGGCTTCCTCCAGGGCCTTTTGGAAGAGGGCGGGGCCCTCGGGGTGGAGGAGGAGCTCCCCGGGGTCCTTGGCGGGGAGGCGCACGGCGTAGAAGAGGAACTGCCGGGCCATCTCCAGGTCCAGGCTCTGCAGGGTGGCCCTCTGCCCGGCCTCGTCGGCGTCAAAGGCCAGGTAGACCTCCCGCACCTCCTGGGCCTTCAGGAGCCGGGCCTGCTCCTCGGAAAGCCCCGAGCCCAAAACGGCCACGGTCTCGGCGAAGCCCATCTGGTGGAGGGCGATGGCGTCAAAAAGCCCCTCCACCACGATGGCCCGTCCCTCCCGGAGCTTGGCCTTGGCCTCCGGGTAGGCGAAGAGCACCTCCCGCTTGCGGAAGAGGGGGGTTTCCGGGGAGTTCAGGTACTTGGGCCCCTCCTCCCCCAGGGCCCTTCCCGTGAAGGCCACGATGCGCCCCAGGTGGTCCTTGATGGGAAAGGTGATGCGGTGGCGGAAGCGGTCAAAGAAGCGCCCGTCCCGCTCCGCCAGCACCCCCGCCTTCAGGCCCTCCTCCGGGCTCACCCCGTGGCGGGCGAGGTGGGCGAGGAGGCCATCCGCCTTGGGGGGGGCGTAGCCCAGGCCGAAGCGGGCGAGGCTTTCCGGGGTGAGGCCCCGGGCCCTCAGGTAGGCCCGGGCCTCCTCGGAGGCCTCGAGGCCTTCCCGGAAGTAGGCCTGGGCCAGCTTGAGGACCTCGAGGAGCTCCCTGCGCTTTTCCGGGCCTCCCCGCTTTGGGAGCTCCACCCCGGCCTCCTCCGCCAGGCGCTCCAGGGCGGCCTGGAAGTCCAGGCCCTCTATCCTCTCCACGAAGGCGACGAGGTCCCCCCCGGCCTTGCAGCCGAAGCAGTGGAAGAGGCCCTTCTCCTCGTCCACGTAGAAGGAGGGGGTCTTCTCCTGGTGGAAGGGGCAAAGCCCCTTCCAGCGCCCGCGGCCTGCGGGCTTCAGGGCCACGTAGCGCGAGACCACCTCCTTGAGGGAAAGGCGGCGCTTTATGGCCTCTATAGCCCCTTCCCGGTCCACGGCACCCTCCGCCTACGCCAGAGCTGGCGAACCCACCTTCCCAGGATACCGTACCCCTTGAGGTCCTCCCACCCCCCCTCGCCCAAGAGGGCCCGCCGCCAGCCCCGGGTGAGGGGCACCGAGGGAGTGAAGCCCAGGAGGTGGTCCACCCGCTCCCCCTCTTCCAAGAGGAGCTGGGCCCGGAGGAGCCGGGCCACCTCCAGGTGGACCAGGAAGCCGGTGCGGTGGGTCCGGTAGAGGAGGTGCTGGGAGAGGACCCGGGCCTTCTTGGGGTCTTGGGGCCAGTGGTAGAGGGCCAAGGAGGTGAGGGCCAGGTGGTGCACGTAGGGGTTGGAGAGCCTTCCCGCCTCCCGGAGGGCTTCCTTCAGGAAGGGCTTGGGGTTTTCTCCCCTGAGCCAGCGGTGGTGGGCCAGGGCGAGGGTGGTGGGCTCGGTGAGCACCTCCCCCGGGCCGGCCATGCCGGAGAGGCGCTGGGCCAGGACCACGGCGGGCCCGAGGACGGTGGGCTCTCCCGCCTGCCCGTTCCCCAAGGGCGCCCAGAGGACGGGGCCGCTCGCCACCCCCGCCCGGGCGGGGAAGGGGGAGGCGGCCACCATCTCCAGGGCGGCCCCCAGGGCCCGCCAGGGTTCCTGTCCCCTGGCCCTGGGGGCCCCGAAGAGCACCAGGATCCCGTCCCCCAGGAAGCGGTGGACGAAGCCCCCGTGGGCCCGGGCCACCCGGGCGGCCTCCTCCAGGGCCCCCTGGAGGCGCTGGTAAGCCGGGGCCAGACCTTCCCGGAAGCCCTCGCTGGAGGCCACCAGGTCAAAGAAGACCACGCTGACAAAGCGCCGTTCCTCGGGCAGGAGCACCTCCAGGGCCCGGCCGCAGGCCATGCAGAACCGGGCCTCGGGGGGGTTCTTCTGGCCGCAGGCGCACCGCATCTCAGGCCACCCGGCGCTCCCAAGGGCCCCCTCACTCCCGGAAGAGCATCAAGGGAGGCCAGAGGAGGACCTCGGCCTCCTCGGGCAAGGGGGCTTCCCCGTGCACCAGCACGGGCACGGGGGCTTCCAGGAGGTAAAAGCCGTCTCCCAGGGCCTCCGCCCTTCCCCCCAGGCGGTAGGTGGGGCCTTCCCGCCTAAGGAAAGGCGCTCCTTCCAAGGGCTTGGCCTTCCGCACCGCCCCGTGGAGGAGGGCCCTCACCCGGCCCGTGGGGGCCGGGGGAGCCCCCCGGTCAAAGGCGTAGACCACCTGGTCCCCGCAAAGGACCTCCACCAGGGGGCTTCCCCAGGGCTCGGGGAAGAGGTAGACCTCGAGGGCGTGGGTCCGGAAGCGCTGGTAGAAGGCCTCGGGGCTTTCCTCTATGGCCCGCTTTGGGCTGGTCATGGGCAAAAGTTTACGCGCCCAGGCCCGGAGCCCGCAACACCGCCCGGGGCTCAGTGCGCCACCCGGGCCGGGAGGGAGAGGACGAGGCGGGCGGCGAGGAGGAGGGCGGCCTCCTTGTCCAGGTACTGGTTGCCGTTGCCGCACTTGGGGGAGAGGACGCACCGGGGGCACCCCGCCTCGCACGGGCAGGCCTTGAGGAGCTCCAGGGTGGCCCTGAGCCACTCCGGGAAGCGCCGGGCGGCGGCCCGGGCGTAGCCCACCCCGCCCGGGTAGCCGTCGTAGATGAAGACCGTGGCCCCGCCCGCCGAGGGCAGGGGCCTGGGGTAGAAGGGGTAGGAGAGCCCCCCGATGTCCTGCCGCTCCGCCAGGACAAAGAGGGGGAGGAGACCGATCATGGCGTGCTCCAGGGCGTGGATTCCCCCGGGCACCCGGTGAAGGGGGACCGCCACCTCGGGGTGGAACCAGAGGGCCTCGGTGGGGAAGGCGATCTCGGGCAGGTCCAGGGGCACCTCCTCCAGGACGCTCCCCGTGAAGAAGCGCTTCTTCACGTACCCCACCACCCGCTCCCGCAGGACCACCTTCCCCACGTAGACCCCGTGGCCCACGGGCTCCCCCGAGAGCACCTCCAGGTCGGTCTCCGCCCGGGGCTCGGTGTAGTAGTCCTCCAGGGCGGGGAGAAGCCAGATCTCCCGCCTCCCTAGGTCCACGTTCCTCACCAGGTAGCTCTCCCCCTGGTGCAGGTAGATGGCCCCGGGGTGGGCCTCCCAGTAGGCCTGGCGCTCGTCCAGGTGGCCCAGGACCTCCCCTTCCGGCCCCCTTAGGGTGAAGGTGGCCCCAAGGCCCCGGAGGCTAAGCTCCTGGTGGGGGCGCTTTTTGGGGGTGTAGTAGCGCCCGTCCTTCTCCTTGAGCTCCCGCAGGGCTTCCCCGCACAGGACCTCCTCCCGCGCCAGGGGCCGCTCCCAGGCGGCGGCGTGGAGGTGGAGGGGGCAGAGCACGGGGTTCTTGGGGTCGGCCACGGCCTCCTCCGGGGGGCTTTGCAGGAGGAGGTGGGGGTGGTGGAGGAAGTACTCGTCCAGGGGGTCCTCCCGGGGGATGAAGACCACCAAGGCCCGCCGTTCTCCCCGGCCCGCCCGCCCCGCCCGCTGCCAGAAGCCCGCCACCGAGCCCGGGTAGCCCACGAGCACCACGGCGTCCAGCTCCCCGATGTCCACCCCGAGCTCCAGGGCGCTGGTGGAGACCAGGACCCGCACCTCTCCCTTTTTTAGGGCCTCCTCCAGCCTTCTCCGGTCCTTGGCGGTATAGCCCGCCCGGTAGGGGCGCACGGCGGGGTGGGCGGCGTAGCGGGCGATGAGCTCCGTCGCCTTGCGGCTGTTGGCGAAGACCAGGGCCCTCAAGCCCCCTTCCGCCAAGGTCCTGGCCAGGTAGGCGGCCTCGAGGAGGGGGCTCCGCCTGCGCTCCCCCTTGCGGTCCAGGGGCTTGGGCAGGAGGACGAGGAGCTCCCTTTCCGAACGGGCCACCTCTTCCCGAAGCTCCACGAAGGGGAGGCCGGTGAGGGTTTCGGCGTGGGCCTTGGGGTTTTGGATGGTGGCGCTGGCGGCGATGACCTGGGGGCTCGCCCCGTAGTGGCGGGCCAGGCGCAGGAGGCGGAAGAGGACCAAGGCCACGTGGGTGCCAAAGACCCCCCGGTAGGCGTGGAGCTCGTCCAGGACCAGGTAGCGGAGGCGGGAGAGGAAGGAGGCCCACTCCCCGTGCCGGGGCAGGAGGCCGAAGTGGAGCATGTCCGGGTTGGAGAGGAGGACGAGCCCCCGTTCCCGGGCCGCCTTCCGGGTGGAGGCTGGGGTGTCCCCGTCGTAAGGGAAGACCCCTTCTACCCCCAGGGCCTGGGCCATCTCCTTAAGGCGCCTGAGCTGATCGTGGGCCAGGGCCTTGGTGGGGAAGAGGAGGAGGCTGGTTCCCCCTTCCAGGGCCGCCTTTAGCACCGGCACCTGGAACACCAAGCTCTTCCCGGCGGCGGTGGAGTAGGCCATGACCACGTTCCTCCCGGCCTCCACCTCCCTTAGGGCCACCGCCTGGTGGGCGAAGGGCTTTAGGCCCAGCGCCCGCACCACCCCGGCGAAGGCCCCCTGGTAGGGAGCGGGCCTCGGGGGCTTCCTGGGGAGGAGGCGGGCGAAGACGATGCGCCCCCGGAACTCCGCCTCCGTCTCCAGCCACTCCCGGTAGCTGGAAAACCCCCGAAGCGCCTCGGGTAGCACCCCCTTATTATGGGGGCATGATCCTCACCACCACCCAAGAGGTCCAGGGGAGGAAGATCACGGCTTACTTGGGTATCGTCTTTGGGGAGGCCATCGTGGGGGCCAACATCCTCCGGGACATCTTCGCCCGGGTGCGGGACATCGTGGGGGGGCGGAGCGGGGCTTACGAGGCGGAGCTTCGGCGGGCCCGGGAGACGGCCCTTCTAGAGCTGGCGGAGGCCGCCCTCCGCTTGGGCGCCGACGCCGTGGTGGGCGTGGACGTGGACTACGAGGTCCTGGGCTCGAACAACTCCATGCTCATGGTCACCGCCAGCGGCACCGCCGTGAAGCTTTCCTCCTAAAACCCCTTCACCCACACCTCGTGGATCACGGGGCGGCCCAGGTAGGGGGCCCAGAAGGGGCTCGCCCGCTTGGCGTAGACCCGGAAGCCCAGGCTCCGGTAGAGCCCGCGGGCCGCCTGGTTGGCCCGGGTGGTGGAAAGCTGTACCCCCCTGACTCCCTTTTCCCTCATGCAGTCCAGAAAAGTGGCGAGGAGAGCCCTGCCGAGGCCCCGTCCTTGGGCCTTGGGGTCCACGGCGATGTGGAGGTGGGCGGGGTAGCGGTCCTTGGGGGCCCGGGGTCCCGGGAAGAGGAGGAGGCGGAGGAGGTAGCGGAGGTGGGGAAGCCTGGGGCCGTAGCCCCCTAGAAGGAAGCGGAGGAGGACCCCCGGCAACCGGGCGAGGAGGGCCAGGGCCAGGGGAAGGCTGGCGCAGGCCCCCAGGATGTACCCCACCACCTGGCCCCCCTCCTCGGCCACCAAGGAGCAGCACCCGGCCCTTAGGTAGGGGGCTACGAAAAGCTCTCCCCAGAGGGCCTCGCTGGGGAAGACCTGGGAGCCTTCCCGGCCCAGGAGGAGGGTCTTGTGGGATAGCCGGGCGATGGCGGGAAGGTCCTCCGGGCGGGCCGGGCGCAGGGTGGCCACCCCTCCAGTTTAGAATGGCCTTCGTGCGCCGTCTGGCCCCGTGGCCGTGGCTTCTCCTCCTCTTCCTCCTCTACTTGAGCGTGGGGGAGGCCCTGAGGATTTGGCTGGGGCTTCTTTGGACCGAGCGCCTTCTGGTGATCCTGGCCGCCTTGGGGGTTTGGGCTTTCATCAACGGCCGTTTCGTCTTCGCCTACTACCACGCCCTCCTCTCCTCGGCCCGGGCGCGCCGCCTGCCCCTCTTTCCGGGGCCTGGGGAAAGGGAGCACCTCCTCGTGCTCGCCCCCCATCCCGACGATGAGGTGTTGGCGGCA
>NZ_JBWGQW010000036.1:12171-15617 GCF_056332225.1 Thermus sp.
CTGCCCCTCTTTCCGGGGCCTGGGGAAAGGGAGCACCTCCTCGTGCTCGCCCCCCATCCCGACGATGAGGTGTTGGCGGCAGGGGGGCTTATGCGCCGGGTTTGGGAGAAAGGAGGAAGGGTGAGCGTGGTCTACCTCACCTCGGGGGACGCCTTTGACCTGGCGGCGGGGAGCCCCCTGCCTTCCCAGGAGGCCATGCGCCGCCTGGCCCTGAGGCGGATGGTGGAGGCCTGGCGGGGCCTCGAGGCCTTAGGCCTTCCCCGGGAGAGCGCCCATTTTCTGGGCTTCCCGGACCAGGGCCTCTTCGCCCTCTTCACCACCCACTACTACCTCCCCTACGAGAGCCCCTACACGGGCCTCAAGGCCGTGGCCTACCCGGGGTGCTACCGCCTTGGGCTTCCCTACACGGGGAAGGCGCTGGAGGCCACCTTGGTGGAGCTTCTGGAGCGCCTTAGGCCCACCTGGATCCTCCTGCCAAGCCCCTTAGACGCCCACCGGGACCACCAGGCCACGGCCTACTTCGGCATGCAAGCGGCGGCCTTTTTGGGCCTCGAGGGCCGCCTGGAGTACTACCTCATCCACGGGGGCTACCAGTACCCCCTGCCCAAGGGCCTCCACCCCAAGCTTCCCCTCTACCCCCCGCCCAGGGGGAGGGGGCTTCCGTGGCGGCGCTTTCCCCTCACCCAGGAAGAGGTGCGCCTCAAGGAAAAGGCCATCCGCGCCCACAAAAGCCAGATGCGGCTTCTCTCGCGCTTCCTCCTCGCCTTCGTCCGCCGCAACGAGCTTTTCAGCCCCCTTCCCGTTCCCGCTAAGGAGGCCTTAGCCGCGGAGGAGGAGGGGTGGGCCGCCCTCGAGGGGCGGGAGGTCCTCTAGGCTTTCCAGGCCGAAGACCTCCAGGAAGCGCTCCGTGGTGCCGTAGAGCTTGGGGCGGCCGGGAGCCTCCTTCTCTCCCACCACCCGGATGAGCCCCCGTTCCAGGAGGCTTTCCAGGATCCCTTCGGCGCTTTTGCCCCGCATGGCCTCAAGCTCCGCCCGGGTCACGGGCTGGTGGTAGGCGATGAGGGCCAGGACCTCGAGGGCCGCCCGGGAGAGCCTGGGCGGGGAGGGTTTGAGGACGCGCTCCACCGCATCCAAGGCCTGGGGGTGGACCACGAGCCGCCACCCCCCCGCCACCCGCTCCAGGGCCACGCCCAGGTGGCCGGCCTCGAGGTCCTTCTCCAGGGCCTTGAGGGCGCGGAGGATGGCTTCCTCGGGGTGGCCTAGGGCCCTAAGCTCCTTGAGGGCCACGGGCCTCCCCGCGGCGAAGAGGACGGCGAGGAGGAGGGTTTTGAGGCTCGGGGCTTCCTCCATGGCCTACCGGAGGTAGGCGAGAAGGGCCTCCTTGGGGACCGCCCCTTCCCGCAGGACCTCCCCCGTGCGCAGGTCCACCACGCTGGAGGCCAGCCCTCCCGCCTCCCCCGGGAAGACGAAGTCCACGGCGAAGGCCCGGGCCTCGGCCTCGCTTCTCACCGGGGGCTCGCCGCTTTGGTTTAGGCTCGTGGCGGCGGCGTGCCCCCCCACGCGGCGGAGGAGCTCCCGCAGGAGGGCGTGATCCGGCATCCTGAGGCCCACGGAGCCGTCCTTGCTGATCCAGGGGGGGATGCCCTTCCCCGGGACCACCACGGTGAGCCCCCCGGGCCAGAAGGCCTCCGCCAGGCGCAAGAACTTCTCCTCCAAGGGCTCGAGGTCGGCAAGCCTCAGGGCGCTTTCCAGGTCCGCCACCAGCACCTGGAGGGGCTTCTCCTCGGGCCTACCCTTGACCTCGTAGATCCTTTTGCAGGCGGCCTCGTCCTCCATGAGGGCGAGCACTCCCCAGACCGTGTCCGTGGGAAAGGCCACCAAGCCCCCTCCCTTGAGGGTCTCCGCCGCTTTGCCCAAGGCCTCCTGGTATACTGCTTCCATGCCGGTCTATCAGTATAAGGCCCGGGACCGCCAGGGCCGTCTGGTGGAGGCCACCATTGAGGCCGAGGACCTCCGCACCGCCGCGAGGCTCCTCCGCGACCGGGGCCTCTTCGTGGCCGAGATCAAGGAGCCTGGGCGGGGCCTGAGGGCCGAGGTGCGCCTCCCCGCTTTGGAGCGGGGCCCGGGCCTCAAGGACCTCACCATCTTTTCCCGGCAGCTTGCCACCATGCTGGGGGCGGGCCTCACCTTCCTCCAGTCCCTGGCCATCCTGGAGCGGCAAACCGAGAACAAGAAGTTCCGGGAGATCCTCAAGCAGGTGCGCGCCGACATAGAAGGGGGCACGGCCTTCTCCGACGCCCTCGCCAAGCACAAGCTTTTCTCCCGCCTCTACGTGAACCTGGTGCGGGCGGGGGAGACCTCGGGCGGCCTGGACGCCATCCTGGACCGCCTGGCGAGCTTCCTGGAGAAGGAGCTGGAGCTCAGGGGCAAGATCCAGAGCGCCATGACCTACCCGGTCATCGTCTTCGTCTTCGCCGTGGGCGTGGCCTACTTCCTCCTCACGGGCATCGTGCCCCAGTTCGCCCAGATCCTCACCGACTTGGGCTCGGAGCTCCCCCTCCTCACCCGCTTCCTCATCGCCCTCTCCAACTTCTTGCGGGCGGCCACCCTGCTCCTTCTCCCCCTCGCCGTGGGCCTCTTCTTCGCCTACCGCTGGTACTACGGCACCCCCCAGGGGCGGAAGGTCATTGACCGCATCAAGCTCAGGATGCCGGTGTTCGGCAACCTCAACCGCAAGACCGCCGTGGCCCGCTTCTCCCGCACCCTGGCCCTCCTCCTCTCTAGCGGCGTGAACATCGTGGAGTCCTTGGACATCACCAAGGGGACGGCGGGCAACAGCGTGGTGGAGGAGATCGTGGAGCAGGCCAAGCTGAAGATCCAGCAGGGCGACCCCTTGAACCTCACCCTGGCCCAGCACCCCTTCGTCTTTCCCCCCATGGTGAGCTCCATGGTGGCCATCGGCGAGGAGACGGGGGCCTTGGACACCATGCTCAACAAGATCGCCGACTTCTACGAGCGGGAGGTGGACGAGGCGGTGGCGAGCCTCACCGCGGCCATTGAGCCCCTCATGATCATCTTCCTGGGCGTCATCGTGGGGATGATCGTGGCCGGGATGTTCCTGCCCCTCTTCAAGATCATCGGGAGCCTCTCCGCGCAATAAGGGCCTCCGCCACCTCCGGGGGGACCGGCATCACGGAAAGCCGGTTTCCCCTCTTTACCAGGGGGTGGTCCTTGGGAAAGAGGGCCTTGAGCTCTTGGAGGGGAAGGAGGGGCCACTTCTCCACGAAGGCCACCTCCACCGTGTACCAGCGGGGCTTCTCCGGGGTGGCCTTGGGGTCGTGGTAGGGGCTTTCCGGGTCAAACTGGCTGGGGTCGGGGAGGAGGGTCCGCACCACCTGGCAGAGCCCGGCGATCCCCGGGGGGGTGGCGCTGGAGTGGTAGAAGAA
>NZ_JBWGQW010000037.1:0-15403 GCF_056332225.1 Thermus sp.
CGCTCAAGCCGGAACCGCTGAGGGCCCTCCCAGGGTGGAAGCCCCGTTTACCCCCGTGTAACCCCGCTCCCCTACCCTAAGGGCGCCCTGGGGGAAAGGCCCCTGGGAGCAAAGGAGGAAGCCATGAGGAAGGAGATCCTTACCGGCATCGGCGCGATGGCCCTAGGCGTTCTGGCCCTGGCCCAGATGGGCAAGGGGGCGGGAAACCAGAGCCCGAGCTACCAGGGCTCCATCCCCGTCCAGGAAGCAGAGGGGAACGAGGCCACGGAGGCCCAGGCCTACCAGGCCCTGGCCAAGGTGACCCCCGACCAGGCGGTGAAGGCCGCCCAGGCCTACCTCGGCACCAGCGAGAAGCCCACCCGGGTGTCCCTGGGGAACGAGAACGGCTACCTGGTGTGGGAGGTGGTCCTGGCCGGGCAGGAGGTGAAGGTGGACGCGGGCACCGGCCAGGTGCTCCATAAGGAGGCCTACGGCGCCGAGCACGAGGAAGGCGGCGCGGAGCACGAGGAGGGCGGCGCCGAGGAGGCGGGCGAGTAGCGAAGGCCCGGGCCCCGGGGAAGGCACCCGGGGCCCATGCTTTACCAAAGGAGAAGCTATGCGCACGTGGAAGCTCCTCACCCCCCTTCTCGCCCTGGGCCTCGCCTGGGGCCAGGCGCTACCCAAGCTCGGCTTTCTGGAGGCGGCCAGGGCGGCGGAGGCCCACCTGAGAAGCCCCACCCCGCCCGAGGAGATCAGCCTCTCCTGGCGGGAGGGCCGCCCGGTGTACGGGGTGGACCTGGCCCGGGGAGCCCACCTGGTCCAGGTGTACGTGGACGGGGAAAGCGGGAAGGTCTTGGGCCAGAAGCCCCTAAAGGAGCGGGCCCTCGGGGCGCGGGCCTGGCTCAGGACGCCCCCGGGCATCCCGCTCAAGGAGGCGGTGGCCCGGGCGCAAAAGGCCCTGGGCACCGGGGAAGCCCCGGCCGAGGTGGCCTACCAGGTGTGGCGGGGCCGCCCGGTCCTAAGGGTAGACATCGGCGCGCGCCAGGCCATCCTGGACGCCAAGACCGGAGCCCTCCTCGGCACCGGGCCTGCCGGAAAGTAGCCCATGGCCTCCAGGCCCTCTCCTTACTCCGCTTGGCTGAAGCCGGCCGCGCTTTACGGGGCGCTCTTCCTCGCCCTCGCCGTCTTCGCCGAGCTCGCCGAGGACGTGTACCGGCGCGAGGGGTTTCCCTGGGACCGGGCGCTCCTCGCCGGGTTCCACGCCCTGCGCTCCCCCTTCCTGGACGGCCTCGCCCGCCTCCTCACCTTAAGCGCCTCCCTGCCCGCCATGGCCTTGGCCACGGGCGGGGTGCTTCTCTGGGCCTTTAGGAGAGGGCTTTCCTGGCCCCGGTTCCTCCTCGTCCTCGGGGGAAGCGAGGCTTTAAACCTCCTCGGCAAGCACCTCCTCGCCCGGCCCCGCCCCCACCTCTTCCCCCAGCTCACCCCGGAGCACGATTTCAGCTTCCCCTCGGGCCACGCCATGGCGAGCCTGGCCCTGGTGCTTGGGCTTTCCTGGCTACTGCGGGAGAGCCCCAAGGCCTCGCGCCTCGTCCTGCTCCTCGGGCTTCCCTGGGCTTTCGGGGTGGCCCTCTCCCGGCTCTACCTCCAGGTGCACTACCCCTCGGACGTCCTGGCGGGCTGGGCCCTCACCCTGGCCTGGTTCCTGGGCCTCCGCCTTATGCTTGGGAAGGATGCGGCTTCTCCTGGTGGAGGATGACCCCCGGGTGGGGGAGCTGGTGAAGGAGACCCTCGAGGCCGAGGGCTACGCCGTGGACTGGGCGAAAAGCGCCGAGGAGGGCCTGGGCCTCCTCGAGGCCTTCCCCTACGACCTCGCCATCCTGGACGTGATGCTCCCCGGGATGGACGGGTTCGCCCTCCTAAGGCGCCTGAGGGAAGCCTCCAAGCTCCCCGTGCTCATGCTCACCGCCCGGGGGGAGGTGGAGGACCGGGTGGAGGGCCTGGAGGGCGGGGCGGACGACTACCTGGTGAAGCCCTTCCACCTCAGGGAGCTCCGGGCCCGGGTGCGGGCCCTCCTCCGCCGGGCCCACGGGGAGGCCAGGAACCTGGTGGTGCGGGGGAGGCTCGCCCTGGACCTCGAGGCCCGCCGGGCCTTCTGGGAGGGGAAGGAGGTGCGGCTTTCCGGCCGGGAGTTCGCCCTCCTCGCCTTCCTCGCCCTAAACGCCGGGGGGCACTACCCGAGGGAGGTCCTCCTGGAGAAGGTCTGGGCCGGGGAGGAGGGGGTGGACCCCAAGGCCGTGGACGTCTACGTGCACCGCCTTAGGAAAAAGCTCTCTGAGGACGCCATCCGCACCGAGCGGGGCCTCGGGTACGCCTTCTTGGGATGAGCCTCCGCCTCCGCCTCGCCCTCTTCTACGCCCTCCTCCTGGGCCTGGTCCTTGCGGGGCTAGGCCTCTTCCTGCGCTACGCCTTGAAGGGCGCCCTCTACGGGGCCCTGGACGCCACCCTAAGGGACGCCCTCCTCCTCGCCCGCCCCCTGGTGAACGAGGAGGACGGGCACCTTAGGCTGGAACAGGAGCCCGAAAGCTTCCCCCAGGACCTGGCCCTCTTCCTGGTGGCGGGGGGGCAGGTGGTGGCGGCGGAGGGCCCCCCTTTCCCCCCGCCCCCCACCCTCCGGCCCGGGTGCTTCAGCCACGAGGAGGTGCGCTACTGCGCCCTGGAGGAAGGGGGCTTCGCCCTGGTGGCGGCCCGCTCCTCCGAGTGGGCAGACCGGGCCATGGACCGGATGGAACGGGTCCTCCTCCTCGCCTTCTCCGGGGCCTTGGCCCTCGCCTTCCTCCTGGGCTACCTCCTCGCGGGAAGGGCCCTCGCCCCCCTGGACCGCATGGCCCGAAGGGCCCTGGAGCTCGCCCAGGCCCCCGACCCCAAGGCCCGCCTCCCCGAACCCGGGCGGATGGACGAGGTGGGCCGCCTGGCCCGGGCCCAGAACCTCCTCCTGGAGGCCCTGGAGAGGCTTCTTGAGGCGGAAAGGTCCTTCGTCCGCCACGCCGCCCACGAGCTCCGCACCCCCCTCACCGTCCTCATCGGCAGGCTGGAGCAGGCCCTGGAGGCCGACCCCCCTCTCCGCCGCCCCCTGGAGCGGGCCCTGGAGGCGGCCCTGCACCTCAAAGCCCTGGCCGAGCGGCTCCTCCTCCTGGCCCGGGCCGAAGCCCCTCTCAGGCGCGAGCCCTTGGACCTGGTGGCCCTGGTGCTGGAGGCCCTGGAGGACCTGCCCCGGGAGGGCAAGGTCCTGGAGCTCCACCTCCCCCCCACCCTCCCCTACCGGGGCGACCCCGACCTCCTCCGGGCGCTGGTGCGGAACCTCCTGGAAAACGCCTTCCGGCACGCGAGAAGCCGGGTGGCGGTGCGGCTGGAGGGCCCCTGCCTCCTGGTGGACGACGACGGCCCGGGCATCCCCGAATCCGCCCGGGAGGCGGTCTTCCGGCCCTTCCAGAGGCTCGCCCCGGGTGGGGGAAGCGGCCTCGGCCTCCCCCTGGTGCGGCGGGTGGCCGAGGCCCACGGGGGCTTCGCCCGGGCCGAGGAAAGCCCCCTGGGGGGCGCCAGGGTGCGGGCCTGCTTGGGTAGGATGGGGCCGTGAGGCTGGGGTGGCTCGCCCTCCTAATCGGGATCGGCCTCTTTTTGGCCATCAACGCCCCCTGGATCACCCAGCAGGCCTACGCCCTCTACTACCGCTCCCGGGTGGCCTCCCTGCCCGCCTTCTCTCCCCCGCCGGGGACGCGCCTTCTCGTCCTCGCCCCCCACCCCGACGACGAGAGCCTCTGCTGCGCCGGGCTCATCCAGAAGGTCCTCCAAGGGGGAGGCCAGGTCTACCTGGCCTGGATGACCCTGGGGGACGGGTTCCAGTGGGACGCCGCCCTCCTCCACCGGACCTTGAGGCCAACCCCCAAGGACCTCCAGGCCCTGGCCCTGGCCCGGGAGAAGGAGGCCAAAGCGGCGGCCCGGACCCTGGGGGTGCCGGAGGGCCACCTCTACTTCCTCGGCTACCCCGACCGGGGCCTCCTCCCCATGTTCCTGGAGCACTTCTACACCCCCTACCGCTCCCGGGCCACGGGGCTTTCCGGGGTGGCCTACGAAGGCGCCCTCTCCCCCGGCGCCCCCTACACGGGGGAGGCCTGGGAGGAGGACCTTCGCCGGGTCCTGAAGGAGGCCGCCCCCACCCTGGTCCTGGCCCCCGCCCCCGAGGACGCCCACCCCGACCACCGGGCCACGGGGTACATGGCTCTGAGGCTCCTCGGGGAGATGGGGGCCCTGGACCGGCTCTACTTTTACGTGGTCCACGGGGGCCTGGAGTGGCCCCTGCCCAAGGGCTTCCACCCGGGCCTTCCCCTGGAGCCCCCGCCCCGGGGACGCCACCTCCCCTGGCGGAGGCTTGACCTCACCCCGGAGGAGGAGCAAGCCAAGCTCCAGGCCCTAAAGGCCCACCGGAGCCAGATGGAGCTTTTGGGCCGCTTCATGGAGGCCTTCGTGCGGAAAAACGAGCTCCTCGCCCCCTACGCCCCGCCTCCCTAGGCCTCTTCCACCTCGGCGGGAGGGTAGAGGAGCCTCGCCCGCTCGTCGTAGGCGAGAAGCCCGGCGAAGCGGCCCCACTCCAGAAGCCTCCGCCACACCCGCCTGGCCTCCTCCTGGGGAAGGCGGGCCTCCAGCCTGTCCAGCACCTCCTCCTCCCGCACCCTCCGGGCCAGGACCTCCTGGTGCAGTTCGGCCACCAGGGGGACGTGGCGCAGGAGGTGTTCGGCGAAGATCTCCTTCTGCCGGGGAAGGTCGGCCTCGGCCAGGGCCAGGCCGGAAGGGGTGAGCTCCACGTCCCCCTCGGCCACCCGGGCGAAGCCCAAAAGCTCCAGGGCCTCGAGGAGGGGCAGTAGCTCGTCCACCCCCAACCCCTCCTCCTCCGCCAGCAGGGGCAGGTCCGCCCGGCCCCCAAGCCGCCCCAGGGTCTCCACCAGGGCGAGCATCGCCCCCACCGGGGCCTCGGGGAGGCGGTAGGCCACCTCCTCCACCCGGCGCTCCACCTCCTCCCGGTGGGTGAGCTCGGCGTAGAGGCGGTCGGTGAGGGCGAGAAAGCGGGGGTCCCGAGGGTCCCGGGGGTGGCGCAGGGGCACCCGCACCTCGGCGGCGATGCGGGCCGGGCTTCCCTGCAGGACCAGGGCCCGGTCCGCCAGGGCCACCGCCTCCTCCATGTTGTGGGTGACGAGGAGGATGGCCTTGGTCCCGAGCCTCCCCGCCTCCCAGAGGTCCAGGAGGTCCTCCCTCAGGCCCTCGGCGGTGAGGGGGTCCAAGGCGGAGAAGGGCTCGTCCATGAAGAGGATCTCGGGCTCCACCACTAAGGCCCGGGCGAACCCCACCCGCTGGCGCATCCCCCCGGAGAGCTCCTTGGGAAGGGCCCCCTCAAAGCCCTCCAGGCCCACCAGGGCGATGGCCTCCCGGGCCTTCCGCTCCCGCTCCGCCTTGGGGAGGCCCCGGGCCTCGAGGCCCAGGGCCACGTTCTCCAGCACCGTGAGCCAGGGGAAGAGGGCGAAGCTCTGGAAGACCATGGCCATCCCCTCCACCGGGCCCTCCACCCGCCTCCCCTTGAAGCGCACCTCCCCCTCGTCCGGCGGGATGAGGCCGGCGAGGATCCTCAGGAGGGTGCTCTTCCCGCCCCCCGAGCGCCCCAAAAGGGCCACGATCTCCCCCTCGCGCACCTCCAGGTTCACCCCGGCGAGGACCGGGTGCGCCCCGTCCCCGGCCCGGAAGCTCTTGCCCACGTTCCTCGCCTCCAAGAGGACCACGCCCCACCCCCTAAAGCCGGAACCGCTCCTCGGCGAGGCGGTAGAGCCTGCGCCAGAGAAAGCGGTTCAGGAGGAGCACGAACCCGCTCATCGCCAGGATGCCGAGAAGAAGCCTCCCCCCGTCCCCCGCCTCCGTGGCCTTGGCGATGTAGGCCCCAAGGCCCGTGGCCTCCAGGGTCCGGCCGTGCCAGGACACCACCTCGGCCACGATGGAGGCGTTCCAGGTGCCGCCGCTCGCCGTGACGAGCCCCGTGACCAGGTAGGGGAAGACCCCGGGGAGAAGGAGCCGCCGCCAGAGGAGAAGCCCTTTAAGGCGGTAGGCCCGGGCGGCCTCCTTGAGGTCTTCCGGCAGGGCCGTGGCCCCCGCCACCACGTTGAAGAGCAGCGCCCCTTGCAGCAGGAGCCGGGGGAGCCGACCGACCTAAGGGCCAGGCCCGGGCGAATCCGGGAGGCCCCTCCCTGGGGTATAACCGGGTGGGATGGGAGAGGACGAGGAGGACATCCACCTGCTCCACCGGGTGGCCCGGCGGGACGAGGAGGCCCTTCTGGCCCTCTACCGCCGCTACGCCCCGAGGGTCCATGGCCTCGCCCGCCGGGTCCTCCGGGACGGGCACGAGGCCAAGGACGTGGTGCAGGAGACCTTCTTGCGCATCTGGAACAAGGCGGAGCGCTTTGACCCCGCCCTGGGGCGGCCCGCCACCTGGATCCTCACCATCGCCCACAGGCTGGCCTTGAAGCGCCTCAAGGCCCTGGAGCCCCTCGCCCTCCTCGAGGAGGACGGGGCGGAGGAGCGCTTAGGCGGGGACGAGCACCTGGACCGCCTCCGGGTGGCCCAGGCCCTGAAGGCCCTTTCGCCCGAGGAGCGGAAGCTTTTGGAGCTCGCCTACTTCCAGGGCTACTCCCACAGCGAGCTCGCCCTCCTGCTGGGCCTGCCCCTCGGCACCGTGAAGAGCCGGCTCCGCCGCGCCTTGGCCAAGCTGGAGGGGAAGCTCAAATGACCCACCTGGACCCGGACGACCTGGTGCGCCTGGCCCTGGACCTCCTGCCCGAGGAGGCGAGGCGGCAGGGCCTGGCCCACCTGAGGCGCTGTCCCTCCTGCCGCGCCGCCTACCGCGCCCACCTCGAGGCCCTGAGCGCCCTGGTACCCGAGGCCCCCGTGCCCCCCTCCTGGGAGGCGGAGCTAAGGGAGCGCCTCCGCCCGAGGCCCCTTTGGCCCCGCAGGCGGGTTCTTGCCCTGGGGCTTGCCGCCCTCCTCCTCGCCTTCCTGGGGTCCTTCGGGCTCCGAACCTGGCAGAGAGCGCTCGCCGAGAGGCGTTTCTTCGCCCTGGCGGCCGAGCCCGGGGCCCGGCTCATGCCCCTCCTCTCCCCCTCGGGCCGCCAGACGGGCTGGGCCCTGCGCACCGCCCAAGGCGAGGTCCTCCTCCTCCTCAAGTCCCCCCCGCCCCCGGGCCGGGTCTACCAGGCCTGGCTCATCCAGGACGGGCGCCGCAAAAGCCTCGGCCTCTCCCTCACCCCCCTCCTGGAGCTCGGCCCCCTGCCCGAGGGGAGCCTGGTGGGGGTCTCGGTGGAGCCTCCGGAGGGCAGCCCCGCCCCCACCACCCCCTCGGTGGGCCGGGCGCGGATCTAAGGACCCCCCGTTGCGAAACCGGGTTGCGGGCCTTTCGGCCAAGCCGATGAGGCAGCCCAAGTGGCTCGTGCGGATCCGCCTGGAGGTCGCGGTGGGCTGAGGCCGCCTTGGGGCAGCGTGGGGGGAAGAGGCGCGCAACCCAAGGCGAAAGGAATCCGCCTCGCCCCCTTTCGGGGTATTACCGGGTGGAGGTGGAGGTATGGAGCGCAGGAAGTTCTTGCAGGCCGCAGGTGGAGTTCTGGTTTCGGCCCTGGCCGGCCGGGCCTGGGCCCTGGTTCAGGCCACGGGGGAGGGGATCTTCCGCCGCTACCCCGCGGAGTTCGCCAGCTTCTCCGTGCCGCAGGGGCGGCCCTTCGCCGCCCAGGGGGTGGGGGAGACCCCCCTCGGCACCTCGGTCCTCGTCCGCACCGTCAAGGAGCAGCCCCTCCACTACCACCGGGAGCGGCTGGAGGTGGCTCTGGTTCTCAAAGGAGAGGGGGTTTTTGTAGCCGGGGGCCGGGAAATCCCCATCGGCCCAGGCCAGGTGGTGGTCATCCCGCCCATGACCGCCCACGCCTTCCTTGGGGAGCTGGACCTCCTCTCCCGCTTCAGCCCCAGGCTCATGGGGGACGTGGTCTTCGTGGACCGGGGCTTAGGGCCCCAGGAGGGGGCTCCCCTCCTCCTCACCCCCAAGCCCCCCGCGGTGCCCCAGGAGCGCCCCTTCGCCGCCCAAGGCCTGGCCAACCAGCCCCTGGGCACGGTGCTGGCCGTGGCCACCCGCACCGGGCAGCCCTGGCACTACCACCGGGCCCGGGACGAGGCCATCTACGTGCTGGAGGGCGAGGGAACGGCCCAGGTGGAGCTCAAGCGGGAGAAGGTGGGCCCGGGGAGCATCGTCCTGGTGCCGGCCGGGGCCATCCACCAGTTCCAGGGGACCTTGAGCTTCCTCTCCGTGTTTGGGCCGGCCCTGATGGGGGACGTGGTCTTCCTGTGAGGTTTGGCGCGCTTCTCCTCCTGCTTGCCGCCTGCGCCCCCATGCCCCTAAGCGCCCCCAAGGCGCCCGAGGCGGCAGAGGTGCGGGTAAGCCTCGTGGACTTTGAGTTCCAGCCCAAGGCCCTGAAGGTCCCCCCGGGGACCACCCTGGTCTTCGTGAACCAAGGCCAGGCCCCCCACACCGTGACCGACAGCCGGGGCCGCTTTGACAGCGGGGTGCTGGCCCCGGGAGCCGAGTTCCGCCGCACCTTCACCGAGCCCGGGAGCTACGCCATCTACTGCGCCCTCCACCCCTACATGGTCTTCAGCCTCGAGGTCGGCCCCTAGACCCTTCCCAGGCTTTTGGGCCATGGGCTCGTCATGGCCCTAGCCTGGCAGAGCCCGGTCTTCCTGGAGAGGACCCGCCTTCTCCGGCTTCTCCCGGAAGAACCGGGCTTCTGTCTGGACTTACGCGGCCTCCACCCGCACCGATAACAGAGGGCTCAGCTTACCCGCGATGAGTCTCCGTCGGCATCGGTGGAAGCTCAACTTCAGCCGCTCATGCCCATGCTTCATGAGCCCATAGGCCACCCACCCCAAGGCCAGATGGGCCAGCGCCGATGCCCCCACCCCTACCCCCTTCAGAGGGGCTCCAGCCTTCCCACCATCCAGCCCAGGGGATAGCCGTCCCGGGGGAGGCGGGCCCCCGCGGTCTTGCGGGTCTTGGGCTCCTCGCCCTCGGGGTGGTCCTCGGGGAGGAGGAGGGCGAGGCGCAGGGCGAGCCGCCCCGAGCCAAAGCCCACCCGCAAGGGGAAGACCTCGGGGTCCTTAAGCCTTTCGGAAAGGGCCTCGTAGACCTTAAGGGCCTTCTTGAGCTCGTAGTCCTCGGCGAAGCGCCTCTCCCACTCGGCCACCTGGCCGTAATAGTCCCTGAGGGCCCGCACCAGGGCCTCAGGGGGGATGGGCATGGAAACCCCCCGCTTCCCGTCCCAGTCCCGGCTTAGGCCCTCGTGGTAGCGGAAGGTGAGGGCGAAGCGGGTGCCCATGCGGAAGGTCTCCGCCAGGAGGACCATCCCCGAGGTGTCCTTATTGGGGTGGAAGACCCCGATGCGGTTCAGGAAGGTGGGGGTGGGGCCGGAGTCGGAAAGGCGCACCGCCCGGAAGGGGTCCTGGTAGAGGTTAAGCCCCCGACGCCCCTCCTGGGCGTAGCCCAGCACCGCCCCCTCAAAGGCCTGGTTCTCCGGGAGGCCGGGGTTCCGGGAGGGGTAGACGTGGACGTCCCCGTCCTCCCTCCGCCAGGGCCTGAGCCGCCACACCCCCGTCCTCCGGTCAAACTCCGCCACCTGGCCCCTTTCCACGAGCACGTGGAAGAGCCAGGCGGTGCGCAAGGCCCCCTTCACGCTGGAGCCCGGGAGGTAGGGGCCGAGGGGGGAGGAAGGAAGGGGGCGGTACTCCAGGGCGGCCTCCTCGGTGGCGGACTGGACCGCTTCCAAGAAAGCGGGGCTTGCGGGGAGGGTGCGGAGGATGGCCTCCCTAGGAAGCTGGCCCTCCTGGTAAAGGTAGCGAAGCACCTCCTGGGCCGCCTTGGGGCCCTGGGCCACCTTCTCCAGGTACTGCCGCCTCCTGGTCTCGGGAAGGGCGAGGAGGAGGGCGCCGGGGTCCAGGAGGTGGACCTCCTTCTTGGCGAAGTCGGGCACGTAGGCGTAGGCGGGGTAGGCCTCCCCCGTGCCCACGTGCACCGGGCTCAGGGCCTCGAGCTCCAGGCGAAAGCTCCTCATCATACCCGCACCCCCAGGGGAAAGACCGCGAGGACCTCGCACGCCCGCGCCCCCTCCTCGGGGGAGACGTCCAAAAGGGCGTTCCTCACCTCCTGGTAGACGCTCCCCTCCCGGGTCCTGAGGTAAGGGGCCTTGAAGGGCTTCCCCCCATGCCCCGCCCCGAGGCGGCCCCAGTAGGGCTCCAGCTCGTAGTAGAGGGCGCCTTCCAAAGGCCCGGGGGCCAGGGTGGCGTAGGCGTTCGGGGCCTCGGCCTCGGGAAGCTCCGCCTCCAGGGGGCCCTCCACCCGGAACCGCCCGAGGCCCACGCTGGCCCCGCCCCCATACCCCATCTCCCCCACGAAGGCGAGGGCCTCCTTGAGGTCAAAGGGGGCCTCCCCCAGGACGTAGAGGGCGTAGGGGGTCTTGGGGTCGGGGAAGAGGAGCTCCTGGGTGAAGAGGATGCCCCGCCTCGCCGCCCCCGTGGCCCGGTCTATGCCCACCCGGCTCCGGCGGAGCCTCCTCGGCTCGGGGGGGCTTGCCTTCCCCAGGACCTCGAGGGCCTCCAAAAGGGCCCCCTCTCCCCTTTCCGCCAGGGCCTTGAAGGTCTCCAGGCGCACCAGGGCGAGGTTCTTAAGGGCCTTCCGCCGGACGGTCTCCTCCACCTGGACGGGGGGAAGCTTGGGCCGGGGAAGCCAGCCCTCGGGGTAGACGCTGGAGAGGCGGAAGGGGGGTTCTTTGCGAAACCTTTCCAGAAGGGCCTCGAGGGCCTCCTCCCCGTGGGTGTAGCGGTACCAAAAGAGGAGGTGGCCCATGAGGGTGGGGGCCCGGGGGAGGGCCTTCAGGGGCCCCTGGAAGTAGAGCCGGAAGAGGGTCGCCCGCATTCAGGCCCCCTCGAGGACCACCTCCTCCACCTTAAGCCTTTCCCTCAGGGGCAGGCCCTCCTGGGCCTCCGGGGGCTTATCCGGGTGGAGGAAGTAGACCTGGCCGTACCCCCGGCTGATGTGCCCCCCGAGGCCGTCCAGCTCAAGGAGCTCCAGGGCCCGCATGAGGTACTTCCCGAAGTAGGCCTCGTCCAGCTCGTCCAGCACCCGGTAGCTCATCTCCACCAGGAAGCGGGCCCCGGCGGGGACCCTCTCCGTGGTGCGGGGGTTGGCGTTCCCCCCCAGGCGGGGGATGAAGACCTCCTGCTTGATCTCGGTGTAGAGCCCCCCCCGCGCGGTGGCCCGCTCCAGCTCCCGCTTGGACTCCTCGGTGAGGTAGGCGTCCCGCACGAGAAGCCGGGTGGGGCCCCGCTCCCGGGCCACCTTCAGGGCGGCCTCGTCGTTTTCCGGGGCGAGGCCGAAGATGCGGGCCACGGGGTCTTTGGGGTCGGGGGAGGCGTAGACCTGCCTTTCTTTGGCCTTCAGGATGTAGTCCCCGCCCAGGCTCCACTCCAGGAGGTAGCGGAGCTTCCCCTTGAGGCTGGAGCCCGGGATGTAGGGCTCGTCGGTGAGGGGGTTGCGGATCACGGGGTTGTCCAGGTCGCCGATGGCCATCTGGTCCCGGCTCATCCCGATCCTGAGGCCGGTCTTAGCCAGGAGCACCGCGCGGATGCGGATCACCTTCTTAAGCCTCATTTCCGTCCTCCACCTTCTCCAAAGGCGTAGAAGTAGGCGAGCACCGCCTCCACGTACTTCATCATCGCTTCAAAGTCCTTGGGGCTCCGCTTGCCCGCCTCGAGGGCCTCCTCCATAAACGCCACGAACTCCCTCGCGTTCCTAAGCGGTCCCTGGGGGCGGGTGTTGTAGAAGAGCTTGGCCTTGAGGAGCTCCATCTGGGGCACGAGCCGGGCGAAGGCCAGGGCCTCGTCCCCCTTGCGCTCCCTCTCAAAGCGGTTCTCCAGGGCACGGAGCTCGGCGAAGTAGTTGCGGAACTGGCTGGACTTGAGCCCGCCCCTGGCTAACCTCTCCGCCACCTCCCGCGCCCGCTCAAAGACCCTGGGGTCCAGAACCCCCCGCTCCTTGTCCTTGAAAAACTCCAAAGCCGGCATTCACGCCCTCCTTTCCCGGTAAAGCGCCCACTGGACCCAGACCGGGAGGTAGGCCCAGGCCGGGTCCTGGTGGTCAAGAAGCCTCAGGTACCGCTCCCACGCCCCTGCGTCCCGCTCCCGCACCCGCCTCAGGGCGTAGGCCAGGAGGGGCTTGTAGCGCACCCTCTCCCCGGGGTCCTCCAGGGGGGCGAAGCGGCGCCAGAGGGAAAGCCAGCGGTAGGCCTGGGCCCGGGAGACCCGCTCCTCCCGGAGGTCGCGGGAGAGGTCCTCGGCCCAGGCCCTAAGCTTAGGAAGCTCCTCCCAGGGCACGGCCTGGCCGAAGAGGAAGAGCCTTCCCCGCCCCGCCTCCTTGGCCCGCTTCTCGGCCCCGCCGAGGAGGCGGGAAAGCTCCGGCACCGGGAGGCTCGGCCCCACCAGGACGAAGCCCCCGGAAAGGCTTAGGGCCTCGTGGCGGGTGAAGCGGCGGTAGAGCCTTTCCAGGTCCAGGGCGAAGTCCAGAAGGGCGTCCCAGGGCCCGAGGAGGAAGAGGTCGTCCCCGCCCGAATACACGCTGTAGAGGAGGGGGTAGCGCGCCTCCTTGCGCTGGGCCTCGAGGGCGCCCCACCCGAGCCTTTCCCGGTAGCGCCCGGGGGTTTCCAGAAGGGAAAGCACCTCGGCGGCGAAGAAGACCTCCAGGGTGCGGGAGAGGGCGGCGATGCGGCTCGGGGTGGCGAGGTCCCTCCCTTCCCGCCGGTACCCCGTGGCGAAGGCCTCCCCCATGCGGTCGGCGTCCAGGAGGAGGGCCCCGAGGTAGGGGGCGCCCTCCGAGAGGGCGGCGAGCTCGGCGAAGGTGAGGACCTTCTCGGGGTGGACCTCCTCGTCCTCCAGAAGCCCCTCCTCCTCGGCCCAGGCCCGGTAGGCCGGAAGGTCCCACCCCCGGGCCTTCAGGGCGTGGGCCACCCGGGGCAGGTGGCCGAGGAGGGGCTTGGCCTCGGAGGGGACCTCCTCCGGGGCGAAGTCCAGGCGGGCCCGGTAAAGGTGCACCGCTCCCGGAAGCTTCCCTCCCAGGGCCGCCTTCAGGCCGGGAAAGGCGAAGAAAGGCCTGGGGGCGCCGTCCTCAAAGAAACCCACCCGGTCGCTTTGGGGAAGGAGCCCCCCCACCTCCCTTTCCCGCTCGCAGTCCCCGCAGAGGCTTCCGGGCTCGTCCCTTTGGGCGGGCCGCAGGCCGCAGGCGGCGCAGGGGCGCAAAGGCCTGCCCAGGGTCTCCTCCGTGGAGCGGAGGAAGGGAAAGGGCCTGAGCTTGGCCCGGGCCAGGGCCTCGTGGAGGCGGGCGAGGAGGGCGGCGAAGTCCCGGAAGTCCTGGCCGCGAAAGGCCACCCAGGCCAGGTGGGGCACGAGGCTCCCGCCCCGCTCCAAAGCCCAGCGGCCCCAGGCCTCCCTGGCCCCCTCCAGGGCGGCCACCGCCTCCTCGGTGTTGGGCAGGAGGAGGTAGAACTTGCCCCCCGCCCCCAGGATGCGGTTCAAGGGGGTGAGGCCCAGGCGCCGGAGAAGCGCGAGGGCCATGGCCTCGGCGGCGAGGCTCACCTCGAGGCTCCTCGCCCGAAGCCGTTTGGCGATGCCGCCCACCCCGGTCTCCGCCCCGGCGATGCGGTAGATGTGCCCCTGGATGCCCCCCATGTCCCCCGCCACCAGGAGGAACTTCTCCCCGTCCCGGCGCAGGTCTTCCGGGGTGGGGCTTTTCCCGTGAAACAGCCAGAGGGCGTGGGCGATGGCCGCCGTGAGGCGCAGGTGGTCGTAGAGGCTCACGTCGGGCTCGGACTGGGTGTCGGCGGGGACCAGGGAAAGCGTCTCCTGGAAGGCCAGGGCGAGGTTCAGGAGAAGGGCCTCCTTGGTGAGAGGGAGGCGGGCCATCTCGGAAAGCCGGGCCTCGAGGCGCTCCAGGAGCCGCCCGTACACCTCTTTGGAGACGCCCGGCCGGTCCTCCGGGTAGAGGGCCCCCGGGGCGAGGCCCACCCCGCTTTCCCCCGAAAGGCGGTAGACCGGGCTGTACCCCCCTTCCCCGCCCTCCTTCCCCTGCACCCGGAGGTGGCGGAAGGGGGGCTTCAGGGGCACCTCCGGGGGGCTTCCCCCGCCTTCCCCCTCCTCCCGCTCCTTGGAGGCGTAGGTGTCCGCCAGGGCCACGCACCAGGCCTCGGGGGTCTCGGGCCGGTACTGGGGGCGGTCCCGCCAGCCCTCGTGGTGGCGGCTTGCGGTCTCGGCGAGCCAGCTTGGGTCCAGGCCCGCCTTTCGGAAGAGCTCGGCGTGCGCCCGGACGAAGTAGGCGGTGTAGGCGGTGTGGGTGCGGTCCGGCACCCGCTCGTCCCGCTCCCCCCAAAGGGCCCGGGAGTAGAGCTTGCCCACGTCGTGAAGGAGGCCCGCCAAGGCCAGGTCCAGGCCGTCCCGGTTCATGGCTTCCAAGGTATTCCTCCACTCATCCCCGCCCTGTGAAGTTTGCACACGGCCCCCCTAGACCACGGCGAGCTCGCGAGGGGAAGGAAGCGGCCCCGCCCCCAGGACCTCCACCCGCCCCGCCACGGGGTAGACGCGCAGGGCGTCCTGGCCCAGGTCCAAAAGCCTCCTCGCCCGGGCGCGCAGGTCCTCCAATAGCTTTTCGTCCAGGTAGCACTCAAACACGGAGAGCTGGACCCGCTCCCCGTAGCTCTTCAACAGATTGGCCAACTTGATCCTGCGGGTGTCGTCGGGGATGTCATACGCCACCGCATACAGGCGTTTTGCCATGGGTCTAGACTACCCGAAACCCTTGGGAATCGCAATCCCCTTACGGGGCTATGTGGTTTGCAACCGTTACATGCAACATCTGGTGGGCTCAGGGGTTTCCTATAGTCGCAATCCCCTTACGGGGCTATGTGGTTTGCAACTGATGTGGAAAGAGATAAGGAGCTTCTTGGTAGACTTAGTAGTCGCAATCCCCTTACGGGGCTATGTGGTTTGCAACACCAAGAAGGGACTCCTCCTTGCCCTTAAGGCGGAAGGTCGCAATCCCCTTACGGGGCTATGTGGTTTGCAACTCTACCCCTCTAAGAACCCCGTCCTGGACGGCACCGCCAGAGGGGGGTTTATGAGAAAGATGAAGCTTGGAATATGCACACGGCGAATAACGGGGGTTTTCGGGGGTTTGTGCCGATGAAAAGCCACAGGAGAAAGGGGCGATGAGAAGGGGAAAACGCATATTGCCCATCCCCAAGGGAAGAACTGG
>NZ_JBWGQW010000038.1:0-15038 GCF_056332225.1 Thermus sp.
CATCGTACCTTTTGGCGCGGCCCGGGAGGTGACCGGAAGCTGCCACCTCCTTTTGGCCGGGGGGCGGCGGGTGCTTCTGGACTGCGGCCTCTTCCAGGGCCGGGAGGAGGCCAAGAACCACGATCCCTTCGGCTTTGACCCCAAGGAGGTGGAGGCGGTGGTCCTCACCCACGGCCATCTGGACCACGTGGGGCGGTTGCCCAAGCTCTTCCGCGAGGGCTTCCGCGGGCCGGTCTACGCCACCCGGGCCACGAGGCTTTTGATGCGCATCGTCCTCGAGGACGCCCTCAAGGTCATGGAGGCGCCTCCCTTCGGCCGGGAGCACGTGGAGGAGGCATTGGCTCACCTGGCGCCCGTGGAGTACGGGGAGTGGCTTCGGTTTGGGGATCTGGCGCTGACCCTAGGCCAGGCGGGGCACCTTCCTGGAAGCGCCTTTGTGGTGGCCCTGGGGGAGGGGAAGACCCTGGTCTACAGCGGGGACCTGGGCAACCGGCAGAAGACCGTTCTCCCCGATCCCTCCCTTCCCCCCAAGGCGGACCTGGTGGTCTGTGAGGGCACCTACGGCGACCGCCCCCACCGCCCCTTTCCGGAGACGGTCCGGGAGTTTTTGGCGATCCTGCAGGAAACCTTGGGCCAGGGGGGCAAGGTGTTCATCCCCTCCTTCGCCGTGGAGAGGGCCCAGGAGATTCTCCTTATCCTCTACGAGAACGGCCACCGCCTGCCCAAAGCTCCCGTCTACCTGGACTCCCCCATGGCCGAGCGGGTCTTGGAGCTTTATCCGAGGCTCGTGCGCTACTTCAGCGAGAAGGTCCAGGCCTATTTCCTAGAGGGGAAGAACCCCTTCCGCCCCAAGGGCTTGGTGGTGGTGGAAAGCCCCGAAGAGTCCCGCGCCCTAAACCGCGAGCCCGGACCCATGGTGGTCATCGCCGGAAGCGGGATGCTTTCGGGGGGGCGGATCCTCTCCCACCTCAGGCACGGCCTTTCCGACCCCAAAAACGCCTTGGTCTTCGTGGGCTACCAGCCCCGGGGGGGCTTGGGGGCCGAGCTTATCGCCCGGCCTCCTTCCGTGCGCATCCTGGGGGAGGAGGTGCCCTTGAGGGCCAGGGTCCACACCCTGGGCGGGTTCTCGGGGCACGCGGGCCAGGACGAGCTATTGGACTGGCTCCAAGACCAGCCCCGGGTGGTCTTGGTCCACGGGGAGGAGGAAAAGCTTTTGGCCCTCGGCAAGCTCCTCGCCCTTCGGGGACAGGAGGTGAGCCTGGCGAGCCTGGGGGAGGGGGTGGGGGTGTGAGGCCATCCCTCCCTAGGCGGGCCTAAACCCCAGCCTCTCTAGGACCATGCGGGTGGCGGGGCTCTTGTTGAGGGTGTAGAAGTGGACCCCCTCCACCCCGGCCTCTAAAAGCTCGGCCACCTGCCGGGTGGCGTGCTCCACCCCGATCTCCAGGATGGCTTGGGGATCGTCTTGGTAGTGCTCCAGCTTGGAAAGGAGAGGCCCCGGGATGCTCGCCCCGCAGACCTCGGTAAAGCGGCGGAGCTGGGCGTAGCTGGTTACGGGCATGATCCCGGGGAGGATGGGGATCCCGATGCCCGCCCGCCTCGCCCGCTCCAGGAAGCCGAAGTAGTGGGCGTTGTTGAAGAAGAGCTGGGTGATGGCGAAGTCCAGCCCCGCCTCCACCTTGGCCTTGAAGTGGCGGAGGTCGGCCTCGAGGCTCCCGCTTTCCGGGTGCCCCTCGGGGTAGGCCGCCCCGCCCACGGAGACCCGGTCCCCGTACCGCTCCCGGATGAGGGCCACGAGCTCCGCCGCGTAGCGGAAGCCCTCCGGGTGGGGGCGGAAGACCCTTTCCCCCTTCGGGGGGTCGCCCCGGAGGGCGAGGAGGTTCTCCACGCCGCTTTCCACGAAGCGGTGGAGGACCTCGGCCACTTCCTCCCGGCTTTGGCCCGCCACGGTGAGGTGGGCGAGGGGGTTGAGGCCGAGGCTTCGGATCCTCCGGGCCCAGGCCACGCTCCTCTCCCGGGTGCTCCCCATGGCCCCGTAGGTGATGGAGACGAAGGCGGGGCGGAAGGCACGAAGCTCCTCCATGGCGTGGAAGAGGGCCTCCTCCCCCTCAAGGGTCTTGGGGGGGAAGAACTCAAAGGAGAAAAGCGGGCCCCGCCGCGCCTCGAGGAGGTCCCGTATTTTCATGCGAACGAGTGTAGCCCTTCCCCGGGTGGGGGTCAAGGATGGAGGATAATAAGGTGGATAATAAGGTCATGGTAGAGGTTCCCGAGATCCCCAAGGTGGAGGCCCTGGAGCTTCCGGCTAAGGAAACGGCCCTCATCGTGGTGGACATGCAAAACGACTTCGCCCACCCCAAGGGCGCCCTCTTCGTCCCCGACGCCCCCAAAAGCGTCCCCGCCATAAAGCTCCTTCTGGAAAGGGCAAGGCGCGCTGGGGCCAAGGTGGTCTACACCCAGGACTGGCACCGGGAGGACGACCCCGAGTTCCGCATCTGGCCCCGGCACGCCGTGGCCGGGACCTGGGGCGCGGAAATCCTGGAGGAGCTTAATCCCGAGCCGGGGGACCTCGTCATCCAAAAGGTCCGCTACGACGCCTTCTACGGCACCCCCTTGGACCACTACCTGCACCTCTTCGGGGTGAAGCACGTGGTGGTCACGGGCACCGTGGCCAACATCTGCGTCCTGCACACGGCGGGGTCGGCGGCCCTCCGCTGGTACCACGTGGTCCTCCCGGAGGACGCTACCAGCGCCCTCACCCCCTTTGACCTCGAGGCCACCTTGCGCCAGGTGACCTTCCTCTACCAGGGCAAGGTCACCCGGGCCGAAGGGGTGCGCTTTGTGTGAGCCAGACCTGGGGATGAAGGAACCCCAAGAGGGCGTCGCGCCCTTATCCCTGGCGGGAGGGGAGGGGGAACCGGTCCTCCTGTGGCGTGCCCAGGCCTTGGGCCTGCCCGTGGTCCCCACCTGGGTGGTACGCCTAGAGGAGGAGTTCTTCCGCCTGAACAACCTGGAGGAGCGGATGGAAAGGCTCTTCCAGGGCGTATTTGGGGTACGGATAGACGAGGAGAAGCTCCTTTTGGCGGCGGAGGAGGCCCAGCGGGCGGTGCGGGAAAGCTACCTCCTCCCCGAGCGGGCCGAGGCCTTCCTGGAAGCCTTTAGAGGGCGCGGGCCCTTCCTCCTCCGCTACGCGGGGGAGGCCGAGGGGGAAAGGGCCTCCACCCCCCAGGAGGCCCTCTTCGCCCTGAAGCGGCTTTGGACCCGGCGCTTCCGGGTGGAGGCCATCCTGGAGCGCTACCCCGCCCTCCTTCCCCCCTTCACCCCCGTCCTGGTCCAGGAGGTGGCGGGGGAGGTGGCGGAGGACCCCTTCCTCTCCCTGGACCTCTCCCGGGCCCTGGGGCAGCGGGTGGTGGCCTACACCTGGCAGGACCAGGTGGCGCGGATAGAATCTTCCCGTGGTGGATAGCCACGTCCACACCCCTCTTTGCGGGCACGCGGAGGGCTCCCCGGGGGAGTACCTTTTCCAGGCGCGCAAAGGAGGCTTGAGGGGCCTGGTCTTCACCGACCACAGCCCCATGCCCTCCTGGTACGACCCCGAAAGCCGCATGGCGCTCTCCGAGCTCCCCTTCTACCTCCTCGCCCTGGAAAGGGTGCGGGAAAAGAACCCTGACCTCTACGTGGGCATCGGCCTCGAGGCCGACTTCCACCCCGGAACCGAGGCCTTCCTCGCCCAGCTTCTCAAGAGCTACCCCTTTGACTACGTCATCGGGAGCGTCCACTACCTCGGGGCCTGGCCCCTGGACCACCCGGACCACCAGGAGGAGTACGCCTGGCGCGACCTCGAGGAGGTCTTCCGGGCCTACTTCCAGGAGGTGGAGCGCGCGGCCCGAAGCGGCCTCTTCCACGCCATCGGCCATTTGGACCTTCCCAAGAAGTTCGGCCACCGCCTCCCCGAGGAGGCCCTTTTGGAGCTCGCCGAGCCCGCCCTACGGGCCATCGCCGAGGCGGGGCTCTTCCTGGACGTGAACACCGCCGGGCTCAGAAAGCCGGCCAAGGAGATCTACCCCGCCCCCGCCCTCCTCCTAAGGGCAAGGGAGCTCGGCATCGGGCTCGTCCTCGGCTCCGACGCCCACCGCCCGGAAGAGGTGGGCTTCGCCTTCGGCGAGGCGCAGGCCCTTCTCCTTTCCCTGGGCTTCCAGGAGGCCCACTACTTCCAGGAGGGGAGGCCCCGGGCCTACCCCCTGTCCAGGGCCTCGTAGACCCGCTTCCCCTCCTGGCTTCCCCCCACCCTCTCATAGGCCCGCACCGCCTCCACGAGGCGGAGGAAAGCCTCAACGCTCAGGTTTGTTGCGCGCCGAAAACCGGATCCGGTGGGCGGGCACCGGTCCCTCCTGGAAGCGCTCCTCCTTCCAGGGGTCCCCCCGCCAGTGGTAGCCCAGCCGCTCCCAGAAGCCGAGCTCCAGGTGGTCCAAAAGCGCGATCCGGCGCACCCACTTGGCGCTCTTCCAGGCGTAGAGGTGGGGCACGAGGAGGCGCACCGGCCCGCCCCTTTCCGGGGGCAGGGGCTGGCCGAAGAGGGTGTGGGCGAGGAGCACGTCCTCCCTGAGGAGGTCCTCCAGGAGGAGGTTGGTGGTGTAGCCCCCGTAGCTTTCCACCAAGGCGGCCACGGCCTCGGGCCTGGGGCGGGCCTCCTCCAGGAGGTCTTTGGCTCGCACCCCTTTCCAGGTCACGTCCAGGCGGCTCCAGCGGGTCACGCAGTGGAAGTCCCGGGTGAGCTCCACCTGGGGCCGGGCGAGGAGGTCCTCGTAGGTGAGGACGAGGGGCGTTTCCACGAGGCCTTCGACCTCGAGGCGCCACGCCTCCTTGGGCACCCTCGGGGTCTCCCCGTAGGTGAGGACGGGGAAGCGCTCCGTGACGAACTGGCCGGGGGGCACACGGGGGTCCATGCCCTCAGGGTAGCCCCAAACCCCGAGGGAGAAAGCGGGCTACAGTACCCCACCGCGGCTTTTGCCGCGGTGGGGGCCCCAAAAGAGCAGCCCAAGCTCGGGCATCCCATGCTGCAACGGGCACTTGGGTCCTACCCTTTCTCCGCCCGGCTGGTCCTGGGAAGCCCCCTGGGGCCCCATGCCGGCGCAAGCCCGCATGGGGTGGTGTCACCGGCTCCGGTAAAGGAGGACCCGCACCTTCTCCAAGGTGACGAGCCCCTCCCGCACCATCCCGTCCAGCACGGGGAGAAAGGCCTGGATCTTCTCCTCGGCGTCCACGATCTCCACCACCACGGGGAGGTCCTCGGAGAGCTGGAGGATCTTGGCGGTGTGGATGCGGGAGTGGGCCCCAAAGCCCATGAAGCCCTTGAGGACCGTGGCCCCGGAAAGGCCGCGGCGCCGGGCCTCGAGGACGATGGCCTCGTAAAGGGGCCTCCCCTCGTACCGGTCCGATTCCCCCAGGAAGACGCGGAGGAGCAGGGCCTCGCCCTCCAAGCGCATGCCCCTAGCCTACCAGGGCCCCGCCCAGGCGGTGGCCCAAAAAGGCGAGAAAGAGGCCGAGGAAAAGGCTCCCCAGGGCGTAGAGGAAGGCCTTCCCCACCTCCCCTCCCTGGAGGAGGGCGAGGGTCTCGTAGCTCAGGGAGGAGAAGGTGGTGAACCCCCCCAAGACCCCCACGGCCAGGAAGAGCCGGGCCTCGCCGGAGAGGGCCCCTTCCAGGGAGAGGCGGAGGGTGAGGCCGATGAGAAAGCTCCCCAAGGCGTTGACGAAAAGCGTGCTCCAGGGAAACCCCGCCCCGAGGCTTCCCTGGACCAAGGCCCCGAAGCCGTAGCGCAAAAGGGAGCCCAACGCCCCGCCCAGGGCCACCAGGAGGTACCGCTCCACCCCCAAAGTATATTGGGGCCATGAAGCCCAAGACCCTCTCCCCCATCCTCACCGCCAAGGGGGTGCGCCTCGCCATCGCCGTGGGGCGGTTCAACGAGCGGGTGACCAAGCTCCTCCTGGAGGGGGCCCTGGAGGCCTACGCCCGGCTTGGGGGGGACCCCGCCGAGGTCCTGGTGGCCTGGGTCCCCGGCTCCTTTGAGCTTCCCCTGGTGGCCAAGCGCCTCGCCCAAAGGCCCGACGTGGACGCGGTGGTGGCCCTGGGGGCGGTGATCCGGGGCGAGACCCCCCATTTTGAGTACGTGGCGGGCCAGGCGGCGAGCGGCCTCATGCAGGCCATGCTCCAGACGGAGAAGCCCATCGTCTTTGGGGTCCTCACCACCAACACCCCCGAGGAGGCCCAGGAAAGGGCGGGGGGCAAGGCGGGCAACAAAGGGGCCGAGGCGGTCTTCACCGCCATAGAGATGGTGCGCCTTCTGGAGGCTATTTCCCGGTGAAGAGGGCGCGGGCGTAGCGGAGGTGGAGGTAGAGGAAGCACCCCAGGCAGAAGCCGAAGGCCAGGTTGACGAAGGCGAGGAGGGCCACGAAGAGGGCGAGGGCGTAGCCCAAAGGCTTCAGGCCGAGGAGGAGGGCCAAGGAAGCGAACCCCAGAAAGGCCGCCCCCAAAAAGCGGGCGAAGCGGTGGGGCCTCGGGTCCTCGTTCACCGCCCGCGGGGGAATGCGTAGGAGGCGCTTTAGGGCCGCCATCAGGTCCACGGGGGTGTGCTGGCTCGCCATGAGGAGGAAGAGGAGGTAGACGAGCCAAGGCAGGTCCAGAAGCTCCGCCAGGGGCAGAAGGAGAACGAGGAGGGCCTGGTTGAAGCGGAGCTGGTTCCGGTCCGTCTTCATGGCCTTTAGTATACCTCTGCGCTTCATAAACTAAAGGGTAAAGGGCGCCCGGGACCTGGCAGAATGGGGAGGATGGTTCCTCTCCTCACCACCCCCCTGCCCGTTCCCCACGGCTTCACCACTCGGCTTGGGGGCGTGTCCGAAGGCCCCTTTGCTAGCCTCAACCTCTCCGCCGCCACCGGGGACGATCCCGAGCGGGTGGCGGAAAACCAAAGGCGGGTCCTGGCCGCCTTCGGCTACCCCGAGGTGGCCGGCCTCAAGCAGGTGCACGGCACGGAGGTGCGCCTGGTAGAGGGCCCCGGGGTGTGGGAAGGAGACGGCCTACTCACCCGCACCCCCGGCCTCCTCCTCCGGGTGGGGGTGGCGGACTGCTATCCCCTCCTCCTCTACCACCCGGAGGGCCTGGTGGGGGCGTTGCACGCGGGCTGGCGGGGGGTGGTGGGGGGTATTCTCCTCGAGGCCCTGAAAAGGATAGAGGCCCTGGGGTTGGACCCCTGGGAGGTCCACCTGGCCATCGGCCCCGGCATCGGAGGGGCGTGCTACCAGGTGGGGGAGGAGGTGGTGGAGCGCTTCGCCGAGGCGGGGCTTCGCACCTTCCGGAAGGACCCTAGCGCTCCGGGGAAGTACCTCCTGGACCTGGAAAAGGCCCTCCTCCTCCAGGCCAAGGAGGCGGGGCTTAGGGAGGAGCGGATCTACCGGGTGGGGCTTTGCACCCACTGCGCCCCCCACCTCTTCTCCCACCGCCGCGACCGGGGGAGGACGGGCAGGATGTGGGGCCTGGTGATGCTCCCGCTAACCCCCGTGGCAGAATGAGGCTATGCTCTTCCCCAGGGCTGTCCTCCCCTCCCTCCTCCACCTCACCCCGGAGTGGCTTCGGGCGCGGGGCCTAAAGGGGGTGGTCCTGGACCTGGACAACACCCTCCTCCCCTACGGGGAGGAGGTCCTCCCCCCAGCCCACGAGGCCTGGCTTTTGGGCCTTAGGGAGGCGGTCCCCGTTTACCTCCTCTCCAACGCCCTCCCCGAGCGCTTCGCCCGCATCCAGAAGCGCCTCGGCCTCCCCGGCCACGCCCCGGCCCTCAAGCCCTGGCTGGGCTTCCGCAAGGCGCTTAAGGCCCTGGGCCTTCCCGCCCGGGAGGTGGCGGTGGTGGGGGATCAGGTCTTCACCGACGTGCTCGGGGGGAACCTGGTGGGGGCCTACACCGTCTTGGTACCGCCTTTGCGGGAGAGGGAGTTCTTTTACACGCGTTTCATACGGATGTTGGAAACTCCGTTTAGAAGGCCTCGAGGGGGTTCGGCATGAGCGTGCTTACCATAGGCGACAAGCGGCTTGGGGCCATCCTTTTGGACTCCGGGCTCCTCACCGACGAGGAGCTGCAGATGGCCCTGGAGCGGCACCGGGAAGTGGGGGGAAGCCTGGCGGAGGTCCTGGTGGACATGGGCCTGCTCTCGGAAAGGCGCATCGCCCAGGCCATAGAGGACCACTTCGGCATCCCCCTGGTGGAGCTCCACCAGGTGGAGATCCCCCCCAAGGTGAAGGCCCTCCTCCCCGCGGAGAAGGCCAAGGAGCTCCAGGCCATCCCCTTCGCCCTGGACGAGAAGGCGGGGGTGGTGCGGGTGGCCTTCGTGAACCCCTTGGACACCCTGGCCCTGGAGGAGGTGGAGGACCTCACGGGCCTCGTG
This sequence comes from Thermus sp., assembly GCF_056332225.1. Classification (NCBI taxonomy): domain Bacteria; kingdom Thermotogati; phylum Deinococcota; class Deinococci; order Thermales; family Thermaceae; genus Thermus; species Thermus sp. The sequence continues at coordinate 8,428 of NZ_JBWGQW010000038.1, forward strand.
GTGGAGCCCTACCAGACCACCAAGAGCGCCTTCCTCTACGCCCTGGCCAAGAACTACCCCGAGCTCGGCCTCCCCGTGCCCCCTCCGCCTTCGGGCCCGAGCCAGGAAGAGCTCAAGCTGGGGGAGATCCTGGTGAATAAGGGCCTTCTCTCCCGCGAGGCCCTGGAGGAGGCCTTGGTGGAGCAGGAGAGGACGGGGAACCTTCTCGGGCGGATCCTGGTGCGAAAAGGCGTTCCCGAGGAGGCCATCTACCGGGCCCTGGCCGAGCAGAAGGGCCTGGAGTTCCTCCCCTCCACCGAGGGCCTTAAGCCCGACCCCGCCGCCACCGCCCTCCTCCTCCGCTCCGACGCCCTCCGGTATAGCGCCGTGCCCGTGGGGTTTCGCGAGGGCAAGGTGGAGGTGGTCCTGGCCGACCCCAGGCACAAGGAGGCGGTGGAGGAGCTCCTGGGCCGCCCCGCCCGCTTCTACCTCACCCTGCCCCAGGCCTGGGAGGCCCTCTTCTACCAAACCTATCCCGAGAAGGGCCGCCTGGGGGAGGTCCTGGTGCAGGAGGGGCGCCTTTCGCGGGAGCACCTCAGGGAAGCCCTGGAGGTGCAGAAGCGCCTGCCCAAGGCCAAGCCCCTGGGAGAGATCCTGGTGGAGCTGGGCCTAGCCCGGCCCGAGGACGTGGAGGAGGCCCTGAAGAGGCAACGGCAGGGGGGAGGGCGCCTCGAGGACACCCTGGTCCAGTCGGGAAAGCTCAAACCCGAGGCCCTGGCCCAGGCGGTGGCCGCCCAGCTAGGCTACCCCTACATCAACCCCGAGGAGAACCCCCCCGACCCGGGGGCCGCCCTCCTCCTCCCCGAGGACCTCTGCCGCCGCTACGGGGTCTTTCCCCACCGCCTGGAGGGAAACCGCTTGGTCCTCCTCATGAAAGACCCCCGGAACATCCTGGCCCTGGACGACGTGCGCCTGGCCCTGAAGCGGAGAGGCCTTAGCTACGAGGTGGTCCCCGCCGTGGCCACGGAGGCGGCCATCACCAAGCTCATAGAGCGCTTCTACGGCAAGGAGGAGCTGGGGGAGCTCATCAAGGAGTTCGCCAAGAGCCAGCGAGAACAAAAAGAGGAGGCGGTGGGGCCCGAGCTGGACGAGAGCGCCGCCCAGCGCTTCGTCAAGCAGGTGATCCGGGAGGCCTACCTCCGGGACGCCTCCGACATCCACATTGAGCCCCGGCAGTCCGACGTCCTGGTGCGCCTCCGGGTGGACGGCACCCTGCGCCAGTACACCACCATGCCCAAAGGGGCCCTGAACGCCATCATCAGCGTCATCAAGATCATGGGCGACCTCGACATCGCCGAAAGGCGCCTCCCCCAGGACGGCCGGGTGCGCTTCCGGGAAGGGGCCATTGACCTGGACCTCCGGCTTTCCACCCTGCCCACGGTCTACGGGGAGAAGGCGGTGATGCGCCTCCTGAAGAAGGCGAGCGACATCCCGGAGATAGAGAACCTGGGCTTCGCCCCCGGGGTCTTTGAGCGCTTCCAGGAGGTGATCTCCAAGCCCTACGGCATCTTCCTCATCACCGGGCCCACGGGCTCGGGGAAGAGCTTCACCACCTTCTCCATCCTGAAGCGCATCGCCACCCCCGACAAGAACACCCAGACCATTGAGGACCCCGTGGAGTACGAGATCCCCGGCATCAACCAGACCCAGGTGAACCCCCAGGCCGGCCTCACCTTCGCCCGCGCCCTCAGGGCCTTCCTCCGCCAGGACCCCGACATCATCATGGTGGGGGAGATCCGGGACTCCGAGACGGCCAAGATCGCCACCGAGGCCGCCCTCACGGGCCACCTGGTCATCGCCACCCTGCACACCAACGACGCCGCCCAGGCCATCACCCGCCTGGACGAGATGGGGGTGGAGCTCTTCAACATCTCCGCGGCCCTCATCGGCGTCCTCTCCCAGAGGCTCGTGCGGAAGATCTGCGAGCACTGCAAGGTGGAGGTCCCCCCGGACCCCGAGGTCCTGAGGCGCCTCGGCCTTTCCGAGGAGGCGGTGCGGGAGGCCAAGCTCTACAAGGGCATGGGGTGCGAGCGGTGTAGCGGCACCGGCTACAAGGGCCGCTACGCCATCCACGAGCTTTTGGTGGTGGACGACGAGATCCGCCACGCCATCGTGGCCGGGAAGTCGGCCACGGAGATCAAGGAGATCGCCCGCAGGAAAGGCATGAGGACCCTGAGGGAGGACGGCATCCAGAAGGCCTTCCAGGGGATCACCACCCTCGAGGAGGTCCTGGCGAGGACCATTGACTAAGGAGGGAGCATGCCGAAGACGCCGGACATCGTGGACCTCTTGACCCTGGCCGTGGAGCGGGGGGCCAGCGACCTGGTCATCACCGTGGGCTTGCCTCCCATGATCAAGGTGGACGGGGAGTTCCACCCCACGGAGTACGAGCCCCTCTCTCCCCAGGACACCCGCCGCCTCATGTACGCCCTCATGGACGAGAAGCAACAGCGCGTCTTTGAGGAGGAGAAGGAGCTGGACTTCTCCTTCAGCCTCCCGGGGAAGGGGCGCTACCGGGTGAACGTCTTCCTACAGCGGGGGAGCGTGGGCGGGGTTTTGCGGGTGGTGCCCGCGGTGATCAAGAGCTTCGAGGAGCTGGGCCTGCCCAAGACCATCGCCGAGATCGCCCTGAGCCCAAGGGGCCTGGTCCTGGTCACGGGACCCACGGGGAGCGGCAAGAGCACCACCCTGGCCTCCATGATCGACTACATCAACGAACGCAAGCCCGTGCACATCGTGACCATTGAGGACCCCATAGAGTTTTTCCACAAGCACAAGAAGGCCATCGTCAACCAGCGGGAGATCGGCGCCGACACCCACGGCTTCCACAAGGCCCTCCGGAGCGTCCTCCGCCAGGCCCCGGACGTGATCCTGGTGGGGGAGATGCGGGACTACGAGACCATCGCCGCCGCCATCACCGCCGCCGAGACCGGCCACCTGGTCATGGGCACCCTCCACACCAACTCCGCCCCCGAGACCATAGACCGCATCGTGGACGTCTTCCCGGAAAACCAGCAGGAGCAGGTGCGGGTCCAGCTCTCCAACAACCTGGTGGCGGTCCTCACCCAGCAGCTCCTGCCCAAGGCCTTTGGCGGGGGGCGGGTGCTGGCCTACGAGCTCATGATCGCCACCCCCGCGGTGAGGGCCCTCATCCGGGAGGGGAAGACCCACCAGCTCCGTAGCGTCATCCAGACCGGGGGGCAGTACGGGATGATCACCATGGACGCCTGCCTCGCCGACCTCTACCGCCGCAAGCTCATCACCTACGAGATGGGCCTCGCCCGGGCCGTGGACCCCAAGGAGTTCATGCGGTTGAGCGGGGTGGGGGAGGGGGGCCAAGAGGTGCGGCGCGGTAAACTCTAGGCCATGTACGAGGCGGTCATCGGCCTCGAGGTCCACCTGCACCTCAAGACCCGCACCAAGATGTTCTGCGGCTGCCGGGCGGACTACTTCGGGGCGGAGCCCAACACCCACGCCTGCCCCGTGTGCCTGGGCCTCCCAGGCGCCCTCCCCGTGCCGAACCGCATGGCGGTGGAGCACGGCCTCAGGCTCGCCCTGGCCCTGGGGGCCGAGGTGCCGGAGAAGCTCCTCTTCCACCGCAAGAACTACTTCTACCCCGACCTCCCCAAGAACTACCAGATCAGCCAGTACGACCTCCCCCTGGGCCGGGGGGGAAGCCTACCCCTGGGGGAGCGGGCGGTGCGCATCAAGCGCCTTCACCTGGAGGAGGACGCCGGGAAAAGCCTTCACCTGGAAGGGAGGACCCTCCTGGACCTGAACCGCGCGGGAAGCCCCCTCCTTGAGCTCGTCACCGAGCCCGACCTAAGGACCCCCGAGGAGGCGAGGCTTTTTCTCCAGCGCATCCAGGCCCTGGCCCAGACCCTGGGGATCTCCGACGCCTCCCCCGAGGAGGGGAAGCTCCGGGCCGACGTCAACGTCTCCGTGCGCCGGGCCGGGGAGCCTCTCGGCACCAAGGTGGAGATCAAAAACCTCAACTCCTTTAAAAGCGTCCAGCGGGCCCTGGAGTACGAGATCCGCCGCCAAACCGAGATCCTGAGGCGGGGCGAAAGGGTGAAGCAGGCCACCCTGGGCTTTGAGGAGGGGAGCGGCAAGACCTACCCCATGCGCACCAAGGAGGAGGAGGCGGACTACCGCTACTTCCCCGAGCCCGACCTGCCCCCGGTGCCCCTTCCCAGGGCTTGGCTTGAGGAGGTGCGGAAAAGCCTCCCCGAGCTCCCCTGGGACAAGGAGGCCCGCTACCGGGCCCTGGGCATCAGGGAAAAGGACGCCGAGGTCCTGGCCTACGCCCCGGCCCTTTCCCGCTTCCTGGACGAGGCCCTCCCCTTGGGCCTCGCCTCCCCCCAGGCCCTGGCCAACTGGCTCTTGGCTGATGTTATGGGTCTTCTGAACGAGCGCGGCCTCCCCTTGGAGGCCACCCGGCTTTCCCCCAAGGCCCTGGCCCGCCTGGTGGCCCTCTTTGAGCGGGGGGAGATCACCAGCCGGGTGGCCAAGGAACTGCTGCCCGAGCTTTTAGAGGGCCAGGACCCCGAGGCCCTGGTGCGGGAGCGGGGGCTTAGGGTGGTGGCGGACGAGGGGGCGTTAAAGGCCGTGGTGGCCGAGGCCCTCGCCGCCTTGCCCGAGGCGGCGGAGAGCGTCCGCCAGGGTAAGCTCAAGGCCTTGGACGCCCTGGTGGGCCAGGTGATGCGAAAGACCCAGGGGCAGGCCAAACCGGAGGTGGTGCGCCGCCTCCTCCTCGAGGCCCTTGGGGTAGGATAGGGCCGATGCGCTACGAGGAGGCCGGGGTCCACATAGAGGCCAAGGCCTTGGCCTTAAGGCGGGCCAAGGCCAAGCTGGAGGCCACCTACACCCCCGAGGTGCTCCGGGGCCTCGGGGCTTTCGGGGGGCTCTTTGACGCGGGGGCCCTTAAGGAGATGCGCCACCCCGTCCTGGTGGCCACCACCGATGGGGTGGGCACCAAGGTCCTCCTCGCCCTGGAGGCGAAAGACGTTTCTGGCCTGGGCTTTGACCTGGTGAACCACTCGGTGAACGACCTCCTCTGCCAGGGGGCGAGGCCCCTCTTCTTCCTGGACTACCTGGCGGCGAGCCGCCTGGAGGAGGAGGTCCTCTCCGCCCTCCTCGCCTCCTTGGCCGAGGCCTGTAAGGCCCAAGGCATCCCCCTTTTGGGGGGGGAGACCGCCGAGATGCCCGGGGTGTACCGGGAGGGGGCCTGGGACCTGGCGGGAACCCTGGTGGGCGTGGTGGAGCGGGACCGGATCCTGGGCCCCGAGCGGGTGCGGGAAGGGGACGTCCTCCTCGGCCTTCCCTCCTCCGGCCCCCACACCAACGGCTACAGCCTCATCCGCAAGGCCCTGGCGGGGCGGGACCTCGAGGCCTTTGTTCCCGAGCTCGGGGAAACCCTGAAGGAGGCCCTCCTGCGCCCCCACCGCTCTTACCTCCCGGAGTTCCTACGCCTCGAGGCCGCCGGGGTGGAGGTCCACGCCATCGCCCACATCACCGGGGGAGGGCTCCCCGAAAACCTTCCCCGAGCCCTTCCCGAAGGCCTGGGAGCGGAGATTTGGAAGGGCGCCTGGCCCGTACCCCCCGTTTTCCCTTACCTCCAGCGCCTGGGGAAGGTTCCTGAAGAGGAAATGTACCGCGTCTTCAACATGGGTTTGGGCCTTATCTTCCTCCTTCCGGAGGAGGAAGCCGCCAAGGCCCAGGCCCTCGTGGGCGGCTTCCTGGTGGGGCGGGTGGTCCCGGGCGAGGGAGTCCGGTTCCTATGACGGAGGTCTGGCTGATCCGCCACGGCGAAACCGCCTGGAACGCCGAGAAGCGCTTTCAAGGCCACCTGGACATCCCCCTTTCCCCCTCGGGGGTTGGCCAGGCCTTTCGCCTGGCCCAGCGGCTCGCCCGTAGCGGCTTCGCCTTCACCAGCCTCTTCTCTTCTGATCTCCGCAGGGCCCGGGAAACCGCAGAACCTCTTTCTGCCGCCCTCGGCCTCCCCGTCCAGACCTCCCCCCTTCTTCGGGAGATCGATGTGGGGGCCCTGGCGGGCCTGACCCGCCAGGAGGCCGAGGCGCATTACCCTGAGTTTTTTCGCAAGGCCCTGGAAGACCCTTGGTACACCCCCCGCCCCGGCGGGGAGAGCATGGCCGATGTGGCCAGACGGCTACAGGCCTTTTTGGAAAGCTTGCCCTTGGGGCGGCACCTGGTCCTCACCCATGGGGGCGTGGTGCGTGCGGCCCTCAAGCTCACCTTGAACCTGGAGGGGGATTCTTGGAGGCGCTTCCACATCCCTAACACCTCCATCACCCGCCTTCTTTTTCCCCAGGGGGAGGTTCTTACCGTCTCAGACGCCGCCCACTTGGAAACCTGGGCCGACTGGCTCTCCGACGAAAGCTTGAAATAGGGCGCTACATCCGGGTTACCGCTCCGTGCCCCCTCATCCTGCCTTCGGGGCGCCTTTTGCGAGGGCAAGGCTTCATAAAAAAATCTCCCCCCAGGTTTACATCCTGGGGGGTTTGGGTTTGGAGCGGGAGACGGGACTTGAACCCGCGACCCCGACCTTGGCA
>NZ_JBWGQW010000039.1:0-14903 GCF_056332225.1 Thermus sp.
AGCTTGGTCTCCCCTGGGCCCCGGGTGCCGATGCCGCCCCCCAGGCGGCTCATCTCCTTCCCTTTCCCCACCAGGCGGGGGAGGAGGTAGCGGAGCTGGGCCAGCTCCACCTGGGCCTGGGCCTCGGGGGTCTTGGCGTGGAGGGCGAAGATGTCCAGGATGAGCTGGGTCCGGTCCAAGACCTTGAGGCCCGTGACCCGCTCAATCTCCCGGGCCTGGGCCGGGGAGAGCTCCAGGCCGAAGATGAGGGTGGAGGCGTTCTCGTGGTAGGCGAGGCTTTTGAGCTCCTCCAGCTTGCCGAGGCCCACCAGGTAGCGGGGGTCCAGGCCTGGCCGGAAGACCAGGACCCGCTTCACCGGCACCCCCCCGGCGGTGCGGGTGAGCTCGGCGAGCTCCTTGAGGCCGGCCTCCGCCTCGGGGCCCTCCCCCGTGTCCACCCCTACCAGGATGGCCCTTTCGCCGCTCCCGTCCAGAAGCTCCCTCACCCGGGCCTGGCGGGAAAGCTCCTCCTCCAGGGCCTCCACCTCGGCCCTCAGGTCCAGGTCCAGGTACTGGAAGTAGGGCCTGGGGGGAAGGAGGCGCCAGTCCTCCTCCGCCGCCTTGGGGGGGGAGAGGAAGGCCAGGTGCAGGGTGGTGGGCTGGCCCCCCTCCACCTCCAGGGCCGCTAGGCTGTCCAGGCGGTGGAGGAAGAGAACGGAGAGGTCGGGCCGGGAAAGCCCCCCCGGGGAGAGGTGGGTGTGGAGGAGGCGGAAGCCGGAAAGCCGCCGCTCCGCCCTCGCCCCTTCCGGGATGGGGAGGTCCTTGGCGTCCCCCACGCCCACCCGCACCACCCGCCCGCCCCGGTCCAGGAGGAGGGCGATGGGCCGGTGGATCTCCTGGGATAGCCCCGCCAGGGTCTGGGCGAGCTCCGGGGTCAGCACCCGCTCGGGCGGCAGCCGCCTGCGGTAAAGGTTGGAAAGCCTTTTGAGGTCGCTTTTCCTGAGCCCCTCCGTCTTCCCGTAGATCTTCTCCAATGCCCTCTCAGTATACCAAAAGGCCCGGTTGCCCTAGAGTGGGGGGCGTGCGGGGCCTCGCTCTCCTCGCCCTTTTCGCCCTGGCCTGGGCCCAGGAACCCTACGCCTGGATCGTGGTCCTGGGGGCGGCCCAGTACGGGGGCAAGCCCTCCCCGGCCCTGGAGCGGCGCCTCGAGGCCGCCCTCGCCCTCTACCAAAGGGGCCTCGCCCCGAGGATCGCCGTGGCCGGGGGAAAGGCCCCGGGGGACCGGGAGAGCGAGGGAGAGGTAGGATGCCGCTACCTCCGGGAACGGGGCATCCCCCAGGAAGCCCTCCTCTGCGAGACCCAAAGCCAGTCCACCTACGAGAACCTCCTCTTCCTCAAGCCCTCCCTCCGGGGGCGGGTCCTCTTGGTCACCGACGCCCCCCACCTCCCCCGGGCCCTCTTCCTGGCCCGGCTTCTGGGGCTCCGGGCCGAGGGGTGCCCTGTCCCCGGGGAGTACGCCCCGGCCTACTGGCTCCGGGAGGCCCTCTACCGCCTCTGGCTCTACCTGGGGCTCAGGCCCCTTCCCCGCCTAGGCGCTCCGCCTCAAGCCGCGCTACGGCCTCCAGGTAGCCCTGGAGGAGGGCCTTAAGCTGGCCGAGGACGAGGGCCTTCTCCTGGCGGGCCTGCTCAATCTCCCCCCGGAGGCGCCGGAGCTCCTCCGCGGCTTCCCGAAGCACCTGCTCCTTGGCCGCGAGGGCCTCCTTGCGGATGAGCTCCGCCTCCTTTTCCGCCTGGGCCTTGAGCTCCCGGGCGATCCTCTCCGCGGCCACCACCGCCCGCTTGAGCTCCCCTTCCGTCTCCTTCAGGCGGGCCACCTCCTCCTCCAAGGCCTTTAGGCGCTCCTTCAGGGCCTCGTTCTCCCCGATGAGGCCCTCCATCACCTCCGCCACCCGGGCGAGGTAGGCCCGCACCGCCTCCTTCCGGTAGCCGCGAAGCCCGGTGGGGAACTCCTGGTAGCGAACGTCCAAGGGGGTCAGGTCCATGTGCCCCTCAGTCTACAAAGAGGGCCCGGCCCACCCGCACGAAGGTGGCCCCCTCCTCCACCGCCCACTCGTAATCGTCAGACATGCCCATGGAGCGTTCGGGAAGGCCGTAGCGGTCGGCGAGCTCCGAAAGCCTCCGGAAGATGGGGCGCACCACCCCTTCCGGGCCCATGGGGGGCACGGTCATGAGGCCCAGGACCTCGAGGTGGGGCATCTCCCGCACCCGGGCCACGGCCTCGGGGAGCTCCTCCTCCAGGAAGCCGTGCTTCTGGGGCTCCCGGCCAAGGTTCACCTCCAGGAGCACCTTAAGCCGCACCCCCGCCTTCTCCCCCACCCGCTCCAGGGCCTCCGCCAGGCGCAGGGAGTCCAGGGAGTGGACGAGGGCGAAGCGGGGGGCGAACTTGGCCTTGTTGCGCTGGAGGGGGCCCACCAGGTGCCATTCCGCCTGGAGAAGGTCCATCTTCTTCAGGGCTTCCTGGACCCGGCTCTCCCCCAAGGGAAAGGCGCCGTGGGCCAGGACCTTGGCCTGGATCTCCTCCACCGAGCGCCCCTTGGTCACCGCCACCAGGCGCACCTCCTCAGGGTCCCTCCCCGCGCGGCGGCAGGCCCTTTCTATGCGCTCTAGGACCTGGGGAAGCCCCATCAGAGCTCGGCGAGGATCCCCCGCACGAAGCGGCGGAAGACGGGGCCCGTTTCGGCGGCCACCCGGAGCACCTCCTCCTCGGTGGCGTGGTGCTCCCTTTCGGGCACCGCCATGTCGGTGATGGTGGAAAGCCCGAGGACCCTGGCCCCGAGGTGCCTCAGGGCGATGACCTCGGGCACGGTGGACATGCCGATGGCGTCGGCTCCGAGCTCCCGGAGCATCCTGAGCTCGGCCCGGCTGGCGAAGGAGGGCCCAAGGAACCAGGCGTAGACCCCCTCAAAGAGGTGGAGGTCCTGCCTGCGGGCCACCTTCCGGGCAAGCTCTATGAGCCCCGGGTCGTAGGCCCCGAACATCACGGGGAAGCGGGGGCCAAGCCGCTCGTCGTTTGGGCCCCTTAGGGGGTTCGCCCCGGCGAAGTTGATGTAGTCCAGGTGGAGCATGATCCCGCCCGCGCGGAAGCGGGGGTTGAGGCCCCCCGCCGCCGAGGTGAGGAGGAAGGTCCTGGCCCCCAGGAAAAACCCCACCCGCACCGGGAAGACCACCTCCTCGGCGGAGTAGCCCTCGTAGTAGTGGACCCGGCCCTGGTAGACCAGGACCCGCTTGCCCTCGAGGTGCCCTAGGACGAGCCTCCCCGCGTGCCCCGGGGCGGTGGAAAGGGGGAAGTGGGGGATCTCCCCGTAGGGGATCTCCGCCACCCTCTCCACCTCCTCGGCCAAAGGCCCAAGGCCCGATCCCAGGACCACGGCCACCTCGGGGAGGAAGTCGGTCCTGGACCGGATGGCCGCCACGGCCTCCTGGATTTTCTCGTAGACCCCCATACCCAGAGCATTCTACTCTCACCGCCCCTTCACGCCCTTTGGGTAAGCTCTTGGCCATGAAACGCCTTTTGGCCTTTGCCCTCTTGGGCCTTCTGGCCCTGGCCGCCCCCATTAAAGAAGTGGTCGTAGAAGGAGGCGACCCCGTGCTCCAGGCCCTGGCCCGGGCCGCCCTGCCCTTCGGGGAAGGGGACGAGCCGGGCGACCTCGAGGCCGCCCGCCAGGCCCTCCTGGCCACGGGTTATTTCCGGGAGGTGGAGGTGCGCCTGGAAGGAGAGGTCCTTAGGGTGCGCCTCGTCCCCTACCCCCCCATCGCCGAGGTGCGGGTGGAGGCCAAGGCCTTCCCCGAGGCCACCCTCCTCCGCTTCCTGGAAGAGAACTTCGCCATCGGCAAGGAGGCCACCTACAACCCCCTAAGGGCCCAGGAGGCCGCCCAGGGCCTCTCCCGGGCCTACCGCCAAAACGGCTTCCCCTTCACCCCCAAGGTGGAGGTGGAGGCCAAGGAGGTGGGGGGAAAGATGGCCCTCACCTTCCGGGTGGCCGAGGCCCCCGAGGTGAAGGCGGTGCGCCTCGAGGGGGCCACCCTCCTCCCCGAGGGGGAGCTTTTCGGGCTCCTCGAGCCCCTGAAAGGCCCCTTTGACTTCGCCAAGTACCAGGAGGCCCTAAGGGGCATCGCCGGCCGCTACGAGGCGGCGGGCTACCGCTTTAGCGGCCCCGACCTCGAGGCCTCCGCCCTGGAGGAGGGCGTCCTCACCGTGCGGGTGCGGGAGCTCAAGGTGGCGAGGGTAGAGGGGGAGGGCCTGGACCTAGGGGACTTCCCCTTGAAGCCCGGGGACTACCTGAACTACTCCAAGCTCCTGGAGGGGGTTCAGGCCCTTTCCCGGAAGCTTTCCCGGGTGGTGGACTTCGCCCTCCTCCCCGAGGGGGACCAGGTGGTGGTGCGCCTCTCCCCGGGCCTCGAGGGGGGGAGGATCGCGCGGGTGGAGCTCACCGGGAACACCGCCTTCCCCACGGAAGAGCTCCTCGCCCTCCTCCGCCTCAAGCCCGGGGAGGTCTACACCCCTCTCCTGGCCCAGGAGGACGCCCGGCGCCTCGCGGGCTTCTACCAGGAGAAGGGCTACGAGGTGGCCGACGTGCGCTTTGGCTTCCAGGAGGGGGTCTACCGCCTCGAGGTGGTGGAGCTCAAGATCGGGGGCTACCGCCTGGAGTGGCAGGGGGGCCACCGCACCCAGGAGGAGGTGATCCTAAGGGAGCTCCCCAAGCCGGGAAGCCTCTTCAGCGTCCCCGAGCTCCGCAGGGCCATGGCCCGCCTCCTCGCCACGGGGCTCCTCGCCGAACCGCCCCGGGTCTCCCTGGCCCCCTCGGAAAAGCCGGGAGAGGTGGTGGTGGTCCTGGGGCTCAAGGAGGCGAGGACCGGCCTCTTCCAGCCGGCCCTCGGCTGGAGCTCCCTGGAGGGGTGGTCGGGGAGCGTCTCCTTCAAGGAGACCAACCTCTTCGGCCTCGCCCACCAGGTGAGCCTGGACCTGGCCTTCGTGCAGAACGAGGCCCGGGACAACCTCTCCCTCTCCGCCGCCTACACCATCCCCTGGCTCTACCTGGATTTCGCCGACCTCAAGGAGGTGCGCACGGGCCTCTCCGTAAGCCTCTTCTCCACCCCCATCGGCAACAACAAGCTCCTCCAGGGCACCACCGACACCGGCTGGGAGTACACGGAGCGCCGCACGGGCTTTGGCTTCAGCCTCTCCCGGCCCTTCTCCAAGGAGCTGGAAAACCTCCGCCTCTCCTTGGGGCTTTCCGCCCGGCGCTCCACCTTTCTCCTGGAGGTCTACGACCCCAACGCCCCTTGCGACCCCAGCGTGACCGACACCTCGAGTCCCAAGTACTGCGACGGCACCGGCTACAAGAACCCCTCCCTGGCCCAAAGCCTCCTCCCCACCCCCGGCTGGACGGTGCGCCTGGACACCACCTTCGCCTACCTGGACGTGGACGACCCCCGCTTCCGCACCCAGGGCTACGAGGCGAGCCTCGCCACCGGCCTCGGCCTCTCCCTGCCCGACACGGGGGGCCGGAGCTTCTTCGTGCCCTTGGTGGCCACGGGCAAGACCTACCTGGCCCTGGACCCGGAGAGGCGCCAGGCCCTGGCCTTCCGGCTCTCCGCGGGCACCCTCCTGGGCTACCCGCCGGAAAGCGAGCGCTTCTACCTCTCCGGGGGCGGCGCGGAGGCCTTCCTCCTCCGGGGCTACGAGGACCGGAAGTACGGGGGCCTCTCCTTCGCCACGGGGAGCCTGGAGTACCGCTACGACTTCCGCCTCTCCCCCCAGGGGGGGACCAACCTCTACGGCATCGTCTTCACCGACCTCGGCCTCGCCGACAACACCGGGGGGGTGAAGTGGGGGGCGGGCATCGGCTTCCAGCTGGACCTGGACGTCTTCGGGGCCCTCCTCCCCTCCTTGAGGCTGGACTACGCCTTCAGCCCCGAAAGCCCCACGGGAAGGCTTCACTTCCGCATCGGGCCCATGTTCTAATACCCCCCCATGCTGGCGTAAGCCAGCATGGGGGCCCCGGGAAAGGAGGCAAAGAGAAGCCTTTTGGCCTTGGCATAGGGCGAAGGATGCGCGCCAAAAGGGCATAAGTACCCCACCGCGGCAAAAGCCGCGGTGGGGGCCCCATGCGGGGCCAAGGGGTGGGATTAGCCCTCCTGCCGGAAGACCCCCGCCTGCCGGAGAAGCCTCCGGGCGGTATCCGTGGGCTGGGCCCCCACGGAAAGCCAGTAGCGGGCCCGCTCCACGTCCACCTTGAGCCAGTCGGGCGTGGTCTTGCGGGGATCGTAGTAGCCGATCTTCTCAATGTAGGCCCCGTCCCGCTTCCTGCGGGCATCGGTGACCACGATGCGGTAATGGGGGTTGTGCTTGGAGCCGAACCGAGAAAGCCTGATCTTGACCATGCCGTTCCTACCTCCTGAAGATTCCCATGAGTCCCCGGCCCTTTTGCTTTTCCAGGGACTTCATCAGGGCCTTGACCTCCTCAAACGCCTTGATAAAGCGGTTGAGCTCCTGCACGGTGGTGCCGCTTCCCCGGGCGATGCGCCTGCGCCTCGAGGCGTTGAGGATGCGGGGGTTTTTGCGCTCCTCGGGGGTCATGGAGAGGACCATGGCCTCCAGGCGCTTCAGGGCCCGGTCGTCCACCCCTAGCCCCTGGGGGAGGGCCCGGCCCAAGGGGAGCATCCTTAGGACCTCGGAAAAGGGGCCCAGGCGCTTGAGGTTCTGCATCTGCTTGAGGAAGTCCTCCAGGGTGAGCTCCTTGGCCGCCTTGGGGGCCTCGGCCTCGAGGCCCGCCTCCCGCACCCTTTCCGCCAGGGTGGCCACGTCCCCCATGCCCAGGATGCGGCCCGCCAGGCGGTCGGGGTAGAAGGGCTCGAGGCCCTCGGGCTTCTCCGAAACCCCGGCGAAGTAGATGGGCTTGCCGGTGACGTGCCGGGCGGAAAGGGCCGCCCCGCCCCGGGCGTCCCCGTCCAGCTTGGTGAGGACCAGGCCCGTGACCCCCACCTTCTCGTCAAAGGCCCGGGCCACGGAGAGGGCCTCCTGGCCGGTCATGGCGTCCAGGACCAGGAGGACCTCATCGGGGCGCATGGCCTCCTTAAGGCGGGCAAGCTCCGCCATGAGGGGCTCGTCTATCTGCAGGCGGCCCGCGGTGTCCACCAGGATTAGGTCGCGCGCCCCAAGCCTAGCCTCCTCCTCCACCCGGCGGCGGATGGACTCCGGGGGCTCCCCGTCCCGCACCTCCAGGACCGGCACCCCGACCCTCTCCCCCAGGACCCTTAGCTGCTCCCGGGCGGCGGGGCGCTGGGTGTCGGCGGCCACCAGGAGGGGGCGGCGCCCCTTGCCCTTGTAGTGGAGGGCGAGCTTGGCGGCGGTGGTGGTCTTGCCCGAACCCTGAAGCCCCACCAGGAACCAGAGGTTCCTTTCCTTGAGGAGGGGCTGGCGGACCTCGCCCCCCAGGGCCTCCTTTAGGGCCTCGTACACCGTGGCCAGGATGACCTCGGCCGGGGTCAGGCTCTCCAGGACCCTCTGGCCCAGGGCCCTTTCCCGCACCCTATCCACGAACTCCCGGGCCACCTCCCAGTGGACGTCGGCGTCCATGAGGGCGCGGCGGATCTCCCGCAGGGTGGACCTCAGGTCCTCCTCGGAGATCCGCCCCCGGCCGCGGAGCCGGTCTATGGCCTCTTGCAGTCGCGCCGAAAGCTGCCCGAACATGCCCCTCCTGGCCCTAAGGCCGGGCCTCAGCATAGGGCACCCCCCTTGAGCGTGTCAACCGCAATTTTTCGCACATTTCTAGTGGGCGTAGTTGACGGGAAGGTCCCCTCCCCCTAGGCTAGAAAAGGTATGCGAGAGGCGTTGCCCTCGAGTCCCAGGCCCTGAAGGCCGCCTCCGGGCGGCCTTCGGCGAGAAAGGAGGCCGCCCGTGGAGACCACCCTTTCCCCCCTGCTCCAAGCCCTAGAGGAAGGCGACACCCTGACCCTCAAGCGCCTCCTGGAGGACGTCCACCCCCAGGACCTCCTTTCCCTTTGGGACGAGCTCAAGGGAGAGCACCGCTACGTCCTCCTCACCCTCCTCCCCAAGGACAAGGCCGCCGAGGTCTTCGCCAACCTCCCCCCTGAGGCCCAGGCGGAGTACCTCAAAACCCTCCCCCCCTGGCGGGTGCAGGAGCTTTTGGAGGAGCTCTCCCTGGACGACCTGGCGGACGCCCTCCAGGCGGTGGAGGAGGAGGACCCGGGGCTCGCCCGGAAGCTCAAGGAGGCCCTGGACCCCGAGACCCGGGCCGAGGTGGAGGAGCTCACCCGGTACGAGGAGGACGAGGCCGGCGGCCTCATGACCCCGGAGTACGTGGCGGTGCGGGAGGGGATGACCGTGGAGGAGGTCCTCCGCTTCCTGCGCCGGGCCGCTCCCGACGCCGAGACCATCTACTACCTCTACGTGGTGGACGAAAAGGGCCGCCTCAAGGGGGTGCTCTCCCTAAGGGACCTCATCGTGGCCGACCCCAGGACCAAGGTGGCGGAGATCCTGAACCCCAAGGTGGTCTACGTGCGCACGGACACGGACCAGGAGGAGGTGGCCCGCCTCATGGCCGATTACGACTTCACCGTGCTCCCGGTGGTGGACGAGGAAGGCCGCCTGGTGGGGATCGTCACCGTGGACGACGTCCTGGACGTCCTGGAGGCCGAGGCCACCGAGGACATCCACAAGCTCGGGGCCGTGGACGTGCCCGACCTCGTCTACAGCCAGGCGAGCCCCGTGGCCCTGTGGCTCGCCCGGGTGAGGTGGCTCGTGATCCTGATCCTCACGGGGATGATCACGAGTTCCATCCTCCAGGGGTTTGAGAGTGTCCTCGAGGCCGTGACCGCCCTGGCCTTCTACGTCCCCGTCCTCCTCGGCACCGGGGGAAACACCGGCAACCAGTCGGCCACCCTCATCATCCGCGCCCTCGCTACCCGCGACCTGGACCTCAAGGACTGGCGGCGGGTCTTCCTCAAGGAGGTGGGGGTGGGCCTCCTCCTCGGCCTTACCCTGAGCCTCCTCCTCCTGGGCAAGGTCTACTGGGACGGGCACCCCCTCCTCCTTCCCGTGGTGGGCGTGTCCTTGGTCCTCACCGTCTTCTTCGCCAACCTGGTGGGGGCCTTGCTCCCCTTCCTCCTGAGGCGGCTCGGCGTGGACCCGGCCTTGGTGTCCAACCCCCTCGTGGCCACCCTATCGGACGTCACGGGCCTCCTCATCTACCTCTCCGTGGCCCGCCTGCTTCTGGAGGCGGTATGAGGCTTCGGATGCGCGTGGAGTGGAGCCAGGGAAGCCCCTACCGCTACGCCTGGGAGGGCTTCGCTTTTTAGGCCAGGACCGCCCCGCCCCCGTTTGGGGCGATCCCCGAGCGCTGGCTTAGGGCCCTCCACCTGCGGGAGGAGATGGAGGCCCTGGCCCTCGCCCTCTACAGGACGAGCATGGCGTCCCCTAAGGAGTAGAAGCGGTAGCCCTCGGCCACGGCCAGGCGGTAGGCCTCCAGGGTGCGCTCCCGCCCCAAGAAAGCGGCCACCAGCATGAGGAGGGTGGAGCGGGGGAGGTGGAAGTTGGTGAAGAGGGCGTCAACGACCTTGAAGGCGTAGGGGGGGCGGATGAAAAGCCGCGTCTCCCCCTCGCCCGCCACCACGCCCTTCCCTTCCTGGTAGGCGCTCTCCAGGGCCCGGACCACCGTGGTCCCCACGGCAACCACCCGCCTCCCCTCCACCTTGGCCCGGTGGACGGCCTCCGCCACCTCCTCGGGGATCGCGTAGGGCTCGGCGTGCATCTCGTGCTTCTCGGGGTCCCCCTTCACCGGGCGGAAGGTGCCGGGGCCCACGTGGAGGGTGAGGAAGCGAAGTTCCACCCCCCTTTCCCGAAGCCTCTTAAGAAGGTCCGGGGTGAAGTGGAGCCCGGCGGTGGGGGCGGCCACGGACCCCGGGCGCCTGGCGTAGACCGTCTGGTAGCGCTCCATGGGGACCTTGGCCTTGATGTAGGGAGGAAGGGGCACCTCCCCCACCTCCTCCAGGTGGGCCAGGAGGTCCCCCTGGAAGCGGAGGAGCCGCACCCCGTCCCTTTCCACCGCCACCACCTCGGCCTGAAGGCCCGAAACCGGCTCCAGGTCCTTGGGGGAGAGGAGGAGAAGCCTCGTGCCGGGCGGGGCCTTCCGGGCGGGGCCCAAAAGGGCCTCCCAAAGCCCAGGGGAGCGCTCCCGCACCAGGAGGACCTCCACCCTGCCCCCCGTGGGCTTCCTCGCGAGAAGCCTCGCCGGGATCACCTTGCTCTCGTTGAAGACCAGGACGTCCCCGGGGCGCAAAAACTCGGGCAGGTCCCGCACCCTCCTGTGCGCCACCCGAAAGGGGCCATCCCGGTAGACCACCATCAGCCGGGCCATGTCCCGGGGCTCCACCCCCTCCTGGGCGATCCGCTCGGGGGGGAGGTGGTAGTCGTAGGCCTCGAGCCCTTCCATGCCTAGCGCTCGGAAGAGCGGGGCTCCATGAAGGGGTTCGGAATCTCGGGGAGGTGGGTGAAGCGGTCCACGGCGTCAATGAGCTTCTGGGCGGTGGTCTCCCGGAAGGCGATGACCTCCACCCTTATGCCCCGCTCCATGAGGACCTCGAGGATCTCCACGAAGTCCCCGTCCCCGCTTCCCAGGACCACCACGTCCAGGTAGGGCATGAGGCGCACCATGTCGGCGGCGATGCCCATGTCCCAGTTCCCCTCGTAGATGGGCTTCCCCCCCTCTCCCAGCTCCCTCACCGTGAGGTACATGCGCCGCACCCGGTAGCCGATGGTGGAGAGCTTGTAGATGAAGGGCCAGGCGGAGGTGTCCCCCTCCTTCTCCACCACGTAGGCCGTGGCCCGCACCAGGCGCCTCCCCCCTACGGCGTAGCGCAGGAGACTTTCAAAGTTCACGTTGCGCTCGTAGTAGTCCCGGGCGGAGTGGTAGAGGTTCTGGGTGTCCACGAAGACCCCAACCCGCTGGTCCTGGTGGTGGCCGAGGATCTCCATCGGCTCCCATCTTACCCCGCGTTCCTGAGGCCTGCCGCCACCCCGAGGAGGGAGAGGAGAAGGGCCCGCCTAAGCCCCTCGTCCTCCCTCCCCCCGGGGGCCCGGTAGCGGCGTAGAAGCTCCACCTGCACGATGTTGATGGGGTCCACGTAGGGGTTCCTGAGGCCGATCTGCCGCTCCAGGGTCTTCTGGTTGTGGAGGAGGGGGGCCTGGAAGACGGCCTCGAGGAGGGCCACCGTGGCTTCATACTCCCGGGCGATGCGGTGGAAGAGCCCGTGGAGGTTCTCGGGCACCAGGGAGAGGTAGAGCCGGGCCACCCCGAGGTCGGCCTTGGCCAGGGCCATGGCCGCGCTCTCCAGGGTGGTGGCGAAGAAGGGCCAGCCCCGGTACATCTCCCTAAGGAGGTCCAAGGGGAGGGCCTCCAGGGCGGAAAGCCCGTACCAGCCAGGGAGGAGGAGGCGCACCTGGGTCCAGGCCATGACCCAGGGGATGGCCCGGAGGTCGCCGATGTCCCGCACCCGGCCGTGGCGGTACACGGGACGGCTGGCGATGGGGAGCTCCCCTAGCTCCCTTATGGGCGTCAGGGCCTCAAAGAAGGGGAAAAACCCCTCCTCGCCGAGGAGGGCCCGGTAGACCCCCGTGCTCCTCGCTCCGGCCTCAAAGAGGGCCTCCCGCCACAGGGGCTTGGGCTCCACCCCGTCCCCCAGGGCGGCCTGGGCGAAGTGGAAGAGGAGCTGCTCCAGGTGGCGCACGGCAAGCTCGGGGTGGCCGTAGCGGTCCGCCAGGGCCTCCCCCTGCTCCGTGAGGCGGATCCTTCGCCCCACGCTTCTGGGCGGGAGGCTGGCGATGGCCCGGCCCGCGGGGCCCCCGCCCCTCGCCGTGGAGGTGCCCCGGCCGTGGAAAAAGAAAACCGGAAGCCCCGCCTCCTCCCCCACCCGGCTCAAGGCCTCCTGGGCCTCGTAAAGGGCCAGGTTGGCCATGAGGAAGCCCGCGTCCTTGTTGGAGTCGGAGTAGCCGATCATCACCTCCACCCCGCCCCGCCCCCGGGCGTGGGCCAGGAAGACGGGATTTCGGAGGAGGCGGCTCAAGACCTCCGGGGCCCGCTTCAGGTCCTCCAGGGTCTCAAAGAGGGGGACCACGTCAAAGGGGAGGGGCCTCCCCGGGCGGTAAAGGCCCACCTCCCGGGCGAGGAGAAAGACAGAGAGGAGGTCCGCCGGGTGGTGGGTCATGGAGACCACGTGGGCCCCCTTGTCCCTCCAGGCCCGGAAGGCCCCCAGGGCCACCCTCAGGGCCTCCCCCTCCGGGGCTTCCCCCACGGGGAGGAGGGGGCGGGCGGTCCTGAGCTCCTGGGTGAGGAGGTCTTCCTTCTCCTCCGGGGAAAGGGCGAGGAAGTCCGGGTGGACCCCGCCCACCCGGAGGAGTTCGGCCGCGGCCTCAAGAAGCCTCCCCGACTCTTCCCTTAGGTCCAGGGGAGCAAGCTCCAGGCCGAAGGCGGAAAGGCGGGCCTCCAGGGGGCGGAGGAAGCTTTCCACCACCCCCCCAAGGCCCAAGGACTCAAGCCCCGCCGCCGCCACCCGGAGGGCCCTTTCCACCTCCTCCGAGGTGGCCTCCCCGGCCTGGAGCCTCCGGTAGAGGGCGGCGAAGTGGCGCCGGTAGGGCTCCCCAAGGAAGCGCTCCACCCCCTTTCCGCCCTCCTGCACCTCCCGGGGGACGGGCACCCTCGCCCCGGAGAGGGAAAGGTCCCGCACCAGGCCCTCCAGGGCCTCCAAGAACTTCCCCTGGGCCACCTCCCGGGCGTAGCGCCCGGCGAAGGCCGTGACCTCGGGGGTGACGAAGGGGTTGCCGTCCCGGTCGCCCCCGATCCAGCTCCTAAAGCGCACGGGGCTCTTCAGGCGGGGCCTTTTCCCGTAGACCCGCTCCAGGGCGGCCTCGAGGCCCGCCACCACCCGGGGCACCGCCTCCCACAAGGTGGTGGGCAGGTAGTAAAGCCCCCCCTTGATCTCGTCCTCCACGCTGGGCCTGGCCTTGCGCACCTCCTCGGTGGCGTAGAGGAGGGCCACCCGGGCGGCGAGCCTTTCCCCATCCCCCGCCTCGAGCTCCCGTCCCAGGGCCTCGAGGTGGTGGCGCAGGGTGCGGCGCCGGGTCTCCGTGGGGTGAGCGGTGAAGGTGAGGAGGAGCTCCAGGCGGTTCAGGTGGGCCTCGGCCTCCTCCAGGGAAAGCCCCCGCTCCTTGAGCGTCTTGGCCAGGGCCAGGAAGCCCTCGGGCCTGGGGCTTTCCAGGGTCTCGGCCTGGGCCCTCAAGCGGTTCACCCGCACCCGGTGGCGCTCCTCCGCCAGGTTCACCAGGTGGAAGTAGTGGGTGAAGGCCCGCACCAGGGCCTCCGCCTCCTCGGCGGAAAGCCCCGCCACCCGGGCGAGAAGGGCCTCCCCCGCCTTCTCATCCCCCTGGCGGCGAGCCTTGGCGAGGGCCCGCACCTCCTCCACCAGGGCGAAGAAGCGCTCCCCCGAAAGGGCGCGGATGGCCTCCCCCAGAAGGCGGCCCAGGCGGTCCACCTCGGCGCGGAGGAGGTGAAAGGGCTCCTTCATGGCTCTTCCCAGACGTAGGGGCTTATGGAAAGGGGCCTTCCTCCCTCAAAGACGAGCTCCGTGGCGTGGAGGCGCGCCCTTCCCTGGGCGGGCCGGAAGGGCTGGGGTCGGCCCGTGAGGAAGCGGGCCAGGAAGGTCTCCACCTCCCCCCCGATGATGGACCGGTAGGTGCCGGTCATGCCCACGTCCGTCTGGTAGAGGGTCCCCTTGGGCAGGGGGGCGGCGTCCAGGGTGGGGACGTGGGTGTGGGTGCCGAGGACCGCCGAGGCCCGCCCGTCCAGGTAGTGGGCCAGGGCCATCTTCTCGCTGGTGGCCTCGGCGTGGACCTCCACCACCACGTAGTCCGCCCCCTCCTCCTCCAGGAGGCGGTCCAGGGCCCGGAAGGGGTCGTCCAGGGGCTCCATGAAGACCCGGCCCATGACCTGGGCGAAAAGGAGGGTCTCCCCGGCGGCCTCGAGGCGCCACCACCCCCGCCCTGGGGTGCCCGGGGGGTAGTTGAGGGGGCGCACGATGGGCTCCTTCTCCAAGAGCTCGTAGACCTCCTTGTGGTCCCAGGCGTGGTTGCCGAGGGAAACGAGGTCCACCCCGGCCTCCCGCAAAAGGCGGTAGCTTCTCCTGTCCAGGCCCTTGCCCTTGGCGGCGTTTTCCCCGTTGGCGATGACCAGGTCGTAGCGGTCGCGGATGTCCGGGAGGTGAAGGCTCACGGCCCGGAGGCCGGGCTCGGCCATCACGTCCCCGATGAAGAGAAGCCGCATGGGGGCATTATATGCCCCCTAAGGCCCCGCCTCAGCCCACCTTGATGTAGGCGTAGCCCTTGGCCTGGAGCTCGCCCAAGGCCCCCACCCCCGAGGGCACCCACTTGAGAGGCTGTCGTAAAAGCTCTCCGGGGCATGGCCCGCCGCTTGATGCCGTTCTCCAGGACCCAAGTTGCACGACAGCCTCTTTTCGCGCCCTCAGTCTTCCGCTACTCTAGCCATCTGCTCCATGAGTTCCCGGCTTATACCCGCCGCCTTGAGGAACTTTTCCTCCGTTTGGTAGATAAAATCCTCGAGCGCCAGCGCGTAGTTTAGAGCGGCCACTTTGACAAGGGCTCGCTCCAGCTTGAGCAACTGCTGCGGGTTGTCGGGGAACAGTTGGTTAAAAATACGCGTGAACTCATCGATCAAAATCAGATACTTTGCAGCCAGGGTAGACGGGGCGCACCTGTTCGTACACGGAGGCCAGATCGCTCCACGCGGAACCGACCTGCAGCAACCGAACCCAATCTTGGACCTGCTCCAGCT
>NZ_JBWGQW010000040.1:0-14135 GCF_056332225.1 Thermus sp.
CCATGCCCTGGGTCTGGGACCGCCGGGGGGAGGGGGTGAAGGTTTATGCGGGGTATGCGGGAGGTGCAAGTTTTGAGGTAGGGGGTTCTTTAGGGGGAGCGCCCGTTCAAGCTTCAGGGCCCCCGCCTCGAGACCAGGGCCGGGGCGAAGCGCGGCAGGGGGAACCACTTGCCCCGGCCGTCCGGGCAGTCCCCGTTTGGGCCCCGGTCGGTGAGGCCCACGAAGCGCCCGCCCCCAAGGTAAGCCAGGCCCGAACCCAAGGAGGGTAGTGCCTCCGTGGGCCAGTCCGCCCTCAGGGCCCGCTCCACCTCCCCGGGGGTGAGATGGGGGTTGAGCGCCCGAACGGGCGTGGGGGGAAGGGGGTAAACCCCCACCACCGCCTGGGCCAAGGCCAGGGAGCCCAATAGCCTCTAAAACATAGGCCACCTGGGCCCGATGGATTCAAGCCCAGGCGTGTAGCCCTTACGGGATCGTTTTTACGGTATCCCCGCGCTGGCGCGGACCAGCGCGGGGGATCGTATCACAGGTTGCGCAGGACCACGTAAAGCCCCACGGCGAAGTAGAAGGCAAACCACCCCACGAGGAGCCTCACCCCTAGGTCGCCAAAGCGCTCCACCCGAGGGGTGGGGTCGCCCCCCTTAGGCCCGGCACCCGAGGCGTAGAGGACCTGGGCCAGGTAGACGATGACGGGAATGGCCGCCAGGGCGGTGACCACGAAGAAGAGAATGGAGCCCCAGTCCCAGACGAAGGGGTAAGCCCAGACGCTGTACCCTAGGCGCCCCCAGGCGCCCGCCCGCATGGCCTCCCGCACCAGCCCCACCAGGAGGAGGGCCCCCAAGTAGAGGCCCAAGGTACCCAAAGCTCCCTCCTTGGTGGCCCGGGAGGCGTGGAGGTAAAAAACCCCTCCCACCACCAAGGCCATCAGGGCCAAAAGCAGGGCGAAGCCCAGCTCCCTTCCCTGGGTAAAGGCCCAGAGCAGGCCGAAGCCCGCGAAGAGGATGCCTCCCAGGCGCAGGGCACCCTGTCCTATGCGTTCCACGAAGGCGAGGAAGGTGGCGGGCACGTCCTCGCGCCTGCGGAAGTACCAGGCGAAGAGGTGAAGCATCACTCCTAGGGATAGGGCGGCCTGGCCGAAGAGCAGAGCGGCGAAGCGGGAGAGGTTATAGCCGTGGAAGCGGGTACCGCTCGTGTCCGCTACCCCTCCCGGGGCGTACCACTCCAGGAAGCGGGAGGGGTAGAGGCCCGCGCTGGACAGGCTGTGCATGGTGAAGCCCGCCAGGAGGAGGAGCGCCAGGCTCACGTAACCCACCCCCGCCACGTTGCCCCTGAGGTAGAGGACGTAGAGCAGGAGGTAGCCCAGGGCCACCACGGGGATGAAGAGGGTGGTCCATAAGCCCATCAGGGTGGTGGCGCTGTACCAGGCGGGGTCGTAGATCACCTGCACAAAGAGGAGGGGGGCGATGCCCATGGTGATGCCGAGGCCCGTGGCCTGGACGGCGAGGCGCACGGCCACCCGGGCGAGCCTCTGCCAGTTCTCCTCGGGACGCCGAAGACCGTAAAGCCCCAGGATAAGGCTCCCTATGGCCGTGGTGACGAAGAAGATGTGTAGCACGTAAGTGACCACCAGGAGGATTTCCACCAGCCCCGGGTGCACCGGGCTCCCCAGAGGGTCGCGCATGGCGAGAAGGGCTTCCGGCTTCATTGACCACCTCCTTGCGCCTTAGCACCGTAGTATTCACGCACGAACTTTTCCAGGTAAGCCGCCATGAAGTCCCGTTCCTCCGGCGTGCCCACCACGGGATGCATGTAGGGGAAGCCGCCTATGGCCTCGAGGTAGGCGCGGATCTGTTCCTTGCTCGTCATTCCCCGCCGGGCAAACATGACCGCGAGAGGACGCATCCCCCCGAGGAAGGCGGTCTGGCGGCTCACGGTGTGGCAGCTGGAGCACTGCAAGGCCACCAGGGACCGGCCCGCCTCCACCGGGTCCACCCCCCCGCCTCCCGCCGAGGCCGCCGCCTTGGCCCCCGGGGCCACGGAGAAGGGCAGGTGCTTGAGCACCCCCTCCTGGTTGAGAAGGGGTTCCTCGGCCTTCAGCCCCCTGGCGGGGAGGTCCACGTACCGGATCTGGTTAGAGGCCATGTAGCCGTAGATGATGTCGGGCTTGCGGAGGACCTCCCGCGTCCTTTCGGCGCCGAAGAGGCCCAGGAAAGCCAGGGCCAGGGCGCCGTAGGCCAACACGGGATGGGCCGCCAGGTTAGGCCGGACCAGGGCTACAACCAGGAGCAGGAAGGTGGCCAGGACCCCCACCGCCATCTTGGCAAAGAACACCGGCTGGATGGCCTGCGGCACCCTAAGGAGCGTCTTGGCGTGCTCGTGCAGGCTGGGCACGTACCAGAGGAGAACCAGCCCCACGCCCACCAGGAGCCCCACCAGACCAACACGCCCCGCCAGGGGCACCACCTCCTTCCTGGCCGGGTGGTCCTTGGGTAGGCTTCCCGCCACCAGGAGGGCGTATAGGGCCGTGAGGGCGAACATGAGGCCGAAGCGGGCGAAGAGCATGGGCCAGAAGGTGGGGTTGTAAAAGGCGTCCAGGCTCAAGCCGCTCTGCATCCAGGCTCCCGGGGTCAGCTTGAAGCCTAGGATGCCCACGATGATGGCCAAGGTGCCGCTGGCCGCCAGGGCCAGGATGAGGCCGATGCGGGCGTGCGTTCTGGGGTTCACCCGGCCGAAGGTGTAGTAGTAGACGGCGATGCCGAAGACGTCGATGATGAACCAGAACCACTCCGCGGCCCAGTAGAAGACGAAGTTGTGGATGAGGGTGGAGATGCCCCGGGGGTTGCTGGCGGTGACGGAGAACCAGATGCCCACCCCAAACATGGCCCCCACGGTGTAGGCCAGCATGAGAAGCCTTAGGGCCGAGGCCTTGAGGTAGTCCATGAGGTACGGCTTATCTTCCAAGAGCGCCTTGCGCTCCACCCACCAGTTGAACCAGGTGGCAGCCACGGTGACGTGGGAGAAGAGGACGTGGGCCACGGCCACGATGGCCACCAGGAAGGCGGAGTGGAAGAGGAACCCTTCCCAAACCGGATACACGATAACCTCCTTTCTAGGGCTCAGCCCCTGGGGGTATGACCAATGAAGGACCGGGGCAAGCCCTACAAGGATGAGTTTCAGGGGGAGGGCAGGGACATGTGTCCTTCGCGACGGCGAAGGTGTGCTCTAGACTGCAAACTCCCGGTGCTCCCTTCCGCCCACCCCGGAGAAGGAGCCCATTGGGTAGCGCAAAACTTGCTCCTGCCCCACGGCCTCCGAGGAAGCAGAAGCGATAAGGCCTACGGGTTGACCAGGCTCTGACACTCCCCGGCCACGATGAGGGCTGGACATGGACGTGCGGCTTGCCCTGCCCCTGTCGCGGACCGAGGAGGCCCTCCCCCGCCTAGACGCCCTGGGTCTTGGGGCCGAGGTCTACCTGGACCCGGCCCTCCTGGAAGAGGACGGCCTCTTCCAGGCCCGCCCCCCGGTGCCCCTCTCCGCCCACCTCCCCTTCTGGAACCTGGACCTGCTCTCCCCGGACCCCGAGGTCCGGGGCCTCACCCTGAGGCGCCTCCTCTTCGGGCTGGACCGGGCGGCGGAGCTTGGGGCGGACCGGGCCGTCCTGCACTCCGGCATCCCCCACGGGCGGACCCCGGAGGAAGCCCTCTCCCGGGCCGAGCCCCTCGCCGAGGCCCTGGGCCCCCTGGTGCGCCGGGCCCGCGCCTTGGGGGTGCGCCTCCTCCTGGAGAACACCCACGAGCCCAACCCCGAGGCCCTAACCCCCGTACTGGAGGCCCACGGGGGCGCTTTGGGCTTCTGCTTTGACGCCGCCCACGCCCGGGTCTTCAGCCGCACCCCCGACCCCGCCCCCTGGCTCGCCCTGCTCCCTGAGCACCTCCACCTGAACGACACCGACGGGATCTACGACCGCCACTGGGGCCTGGGCCAGGGGGTGCTGGACCACGGGGCCTGGCTCGGCCCCTTCCTGGACCGGCCCCTGGTGCTGGAGGTGCGGGAGGGCCTCGAGGCCTCCCTCGCCTTCCTCAAACGCCTTCAGGGGGCCTTGGAAGGCCAGGGGGCCCTTTTGGGGTGAAGCCTTGGCCAGGAGAAAGGCGAAGGAACCCCAAAGGCGCCTTTCCCGAAGCCCCCACGGGGGCTTACCCGGCACGAGGTGGACCCACCGCTTGCCATACCCAACCCTAGTAGGGTATGCTTGGAGCGGGACGCAAGTCCCTTTTGGGAGGTGGACCATGAGGCAGCGCACCGGCTGGTTGCTCCTGGCGGCGGTTTCGGCCCTTGGCGGCGCCCAGGCTCAGGGCCTTACCCTGGGAGAGCACCTGGTTCTAAGGGGCTATACCGGGCAGGCCTTCGGTAAGGCCATGGCCGAGGTCCTGGGCCTGAAGAGCGTCCACGTCCTCACCAACAACACCTCCATCTGCGCCGCCCTGGTGGGGGCCATGGGGGCGGGCTACCTGGACGCGGAGGGCAAGCGGCGCATGGCGGTCACGGTCCTGCCGAGCCCCGCCGAAGTGCCTCCCCTCACCCCCAAGGAGGAGGCCGTGGCCCTCATCTTCGGCGGCCAGGCCACCCCGGAGACCAACTACGGCCTCACCCTGGAGTCCCTCAGGTCCTTGGCCAAGGCCAACTACCCCGGGGCCCTCTTCTTCCACCTCCGCATCTGGGCCCCGGGCTTCGTGGGTAAGGCGGCCCAGGAAGACGCCGAGGTGGGGCGCTACCTCGCGGCCAAGGGGAACCTTTACGCCGTCACCGCCGACCTGAACGCCAAGGTGGTGCGGCTTTGGCAGGTGGCGGTGAAGGACGGGAAGCAGACGGCCGTCAAGGAACTCGGCGCTGTTCCCCTGAACCCCGCCTGGGAGGACCTCCTCCGCCGCTCCCTCTAAGGAGGCCTCACTCCACCCCGGGGCCAGGCCCCGGGGGTTTCTTTATGACCCTCTCCTGACGAAGAGCCCCTAGGGTGGCCTCAGCATGGCCGTGGCCCTGAGCAAAGCCCAACGCCGCGGAAGGCGCGCCTCCCTCGAGGCCCTCCCCTTCCTCCTCCCCGCCTACGGGCTCTTCCTCCTCTTCATGGTCCTGCCCGTCCTCCAGGCCATTTGGCTTTCCCTCCACCGGGAAAACCTCTTCGGCCGGGGGCGGGCCTGGGCGGGCCTCGCCAACTACCAGGAGGCCCTCTCCCGCCCGGAGTTCTGGAAGAGCGCCCTCCTCACCCTGAAGTTCGCCCTCATGGTGGCCCCCTTGGAGCTCCTCCTGGGCCTTCTGGCCGCCCTCCTGGTGTGGCGCCCCTACCCCGGGGTGGCCCTCTTCCGCACCCTCTTCTTCCTCACCACCGCCGTGCCCACCGCCGTGGCCGCCGTGGCCTGGGGCTGGTTCCTCCACCCCGTGGGCGGGTGGGCCAACCGCGCCCTGGCCTCCCTCGGCCTTCCCCCCCAGCCCTGGCTCACCTCCCCCGAGCTCGCCCTCCCCACCCTGGCGGTGGTCACGGCCTGGGCGGGGGTGGGCTTCACCGCCATCCTCCTCACCGCCGGGCTCCAGAGCATCCCCGAGGAGGTCCTGGAGGCCGCCACCGTGGACGGGGCCGGGCCCTTAACCCGCTTCTTCCGCATCACCCTCCCCCTCCTCTCCCCCACCCTCTTCCTGGTGGGCCTCCTGGTGGTGCTCCGTAGCCTCACCGCCTTCGGCCAGATCCACCTCCTCACCCGGGGCGGCCCGGCGGAGAGCTCCACGGTCCTCATCTACCGGGTGTACCAGGACGCCTTCTTCAACTTCCAGGTGCCCCTCGCGGCCTCTGAGGCCCTCCTCCTCTTCCTGGTCCTCCTCCTCCTGGCGGGCCTCCAGTTTTGGCTCCTGGGCCGGAAGGTGCACTATGCGTAGCCTCAGGAAGCTCCTTCCCACCTACCTCCTGGCGGGCCTCTACGCCCTGCTCCTGACCCTTCCCCTCCTCACCCTCCTCTCCGCCAGCCTGCGGAGCGAGGCCGACCTCTACGCCCCGGGCCTCCTCCCTCCCCAACCCACCCTCGAGGCCTACCGGGAAGCCCTGGCCCGCTACCCTCTCTTCCGCTTCCTCCTGAATAGCCTCCTCGTCTCCACCGCCGTCACCTTAGGGGTGCTGGCCACGAGCCTCCTCGCCGCCTACGCCCTCACCCGGATGCGCTTCCGGGGGCGGGAGGCCCTCTTCGGCCTCGCCGTGGCCCTCCTCCTGGTGCCGGGGGAGGCCACCTTCCTCCCCCTCTACCTCCTGGTGGACCGCCTGGGGTGGCTGGACACCTACCCCGCCCTCACCGTGCCCTTCCTGGCAAGCCCCCTCGGGGTCTTCCTCCTGCGCCAGTTCCTCAGGACCATCCCCGAGGACTACTTTGACGCCGCCCGCATAGACGGGGCGGGCCACTTCCAGATGCTCCGCCACGTGGCCCTGCCCCTGGCCCTCCCGGCCCTGGGGGCCCTGGCGGCCCTCACCTTCATCGGCACCTGGAACATGTACCTCTGGCCCCTGGTGGTCACCAAAAGCCGGGAGATGCAGACGGCCCAGATCGCGGTGAGCTTCATCCTCAACGAGGAGGTGGCCCGCTGGAACGTGGTGGCCGCCGGGGCCATCCTGGTCCTTCTCCCCACCCTCATAGCCTTCCTGCTCGCCCAGAGGGCCTTCGTGCGGGGCATCGCCCTGGGCGGGCTGAAGGGATAGGAGGCGGTATGCGGAAAAGCATCGGTACGGCTCTCTTTCTCGCCCTCGTCCTAGGGGGGGCCCAGGCCCAGCGCGTGACCGTGGAGTTCTGGCACTCCATGGGCGGGGTCCTGGGCGAGGCCACGGAGGCCCTGGTGAAGGAGTTCAACGCCAGCCAGAACCGGGTGCAGGTCAAGGCCCAGTACGTGGGGAGCTACGACGACGGGATCAACAAGCTCCTCGCGGCCCTGAGGGCGGGGCGGGGCTACCCCCACGTCATCCAGGTTTATGATATCGGGGCCCGCATCATGGCCGACTCGGGAGCGGTGGTGCCGCTAGAGGACCTGGCCCGCAAGGAGGGCTTTGACCTGGAGCGCTTCCTGCCCCAGCCCCGCAACTACTACACGGTGGAGGGGAAGCTCTTCGGCCTCCCCTTCAACTCCTCCAACCCCATCCTCTACTTCAACATGGCCGCCTTCCAGGAAGCGGGGATCCCCTTCCAGCCCACCTGGAGCCTCAAGGACCTGGAGGAGGCGGCCCGCAAGCTCACCAAGAAGGACGCCCAAGGGCGCACGGTGCGCTACGGGCTTTCCATCCCCATTGACTCCTGGTTCGTGGAGCAGATCTCCTACAACTCGGGCTACACCTTCTGCAACAACGAGAACGGCCGCAAGGCCCGGGCCACGGCGGTGACCTTTGACAACCCGGCGGCCGTGGCCTTCCTGGACATGTACGCCCGGCTGGTGCGGGAGGGCGTGGCGGCCAACACCGGGCGCAACTGGGCGGACTCCCAGAGCCTCTTCGCCCAGGGGCAGGCGGCCATCGCCGCCTACTCCACGGCGAGCCTCACCGGGGTCCTGCGCCAGATCGGGGGGCGCTTCCCCTTGCGCACGGCCTACTACCCCTTCCTCAAGGGGCGGAACGGCGTGGCCATCGGCGGGGCGGCCCTCTACGTGCTCAAGGGCTTCCCCGAGGCGGAAACCCAGGGGGCCTGGGCCTTCGTCCGCTTCCTCCTGGAGCCCAAGACCCAGGCCAAGTGGCACCTGGCCACCGGGTACTTCCCCGTGGTGAAGGGGGTCGCCGAGCTCCCCGAGGTGCGCCAGGCCCACGTGCGCCAGCCCAACTACACCACCGCCATCCAGCAGCTCCTCACCAGCAAGGTGAACGCCGAAAGCGCGGGCTGCCTCATGGGCGCTTTCCCCGAGATCCGCCAGTACGTCCAGGCGGCCTGGGAGGAGATCCTGAAGGGCAAGGCCGCAGGGGAGGCCCTCAAGGAGGCCAAGGCCAAGGCGGACGCCGCCCTGGAGCGCTACAACCGGAGCGTGGCGGCCCGCTAGGGTCATAGGGCCAGGGCCGGGGCAAGGGCCCCGGCCCTGACCCCTTTCTGACAGGGGAGGGCTAGGGTGAGGGCATGCGGATCCTGGTGACCAACGACGACGGCATCTACAGCCCAGGCCTCTGGGCTTTGGCCGAGGCGGCAAGCCGCTTCGGGGAGGTCTTCGTGGCCGCCCCGGACACGGAGCAGAGCGCCACGGGCCACGCCATCACCATCGCCCACCCGGTGCGGGCCTACCCCCACCCCGCGCCCCTTTCCACCCCCCAGTTCCCCGCCTACCGGGTCCGGGGCACCCCCGCCGACTGCGTGGCCCTGGGCCTCCACCTCTTTGGCGGCGCGGACCTCGTGCTTTCGGGGGTGAACCTCGGGAGCAACCTGGGGCACGAGATCTGGCACTCCGGGACCGTGGCCGCGGCCAAGCAGGGGCGGCTCTTCGGGCTTTCGGCCGCGGCCTTCAGCGTGCGGCTCAACGGGGAGGCTCCGGACTTCCAGGCCCTCAGGCCCTGGCTCCTCCGCACCTTGGAGACCCTCCTCCGGCTGGAGAGGCCCTTCCTGGTGAACGTGAACTTCCCCTTGAGGCCCAAGGGCTTCCTCTGGACCCGCCAGTCGGTGCGGGCCTACGAGGGGGTGGTGGTGCCGGGGGAGGACCCCATGGGCCGCCCCTTCTACTGGTTCGCCGCCAAGCCCCGGGCCGAGGCCGAGGAGGGCACGGACCGCTGGGCGGTGGACCAGGGCTTCATCGCCGCCACCCCCCTCCGGCTGGACCTCACCGACGAGGCCCGCCTCCAGCCCGTTTTGGCCGATGATTAGCGTCCTCATCCCCACCAAGGGGAGGCCCCACCTCCTCCGCGAGGCCTTAGGCTCCCTCCTCCGCCAGACCTTCCCCCACTTTGAGGCCCTGGTGGTGGACGACGGGGATGGGGAGGGCCTCGAGGCGGTGGCCTCCTGGGAAGACCCCCGCTTCCGGGCCTTCCCGAACCCGGGGCGGGGCCAGGTGGAGGCGCGCCAGAAGGCCCTGGAAATGGCCCAGGGGGAGGTGGTCCTCTTCCTGGACGACGACGACCTCCTCCTGGACCCCGCCTACCTCTACCGGGTCCAGCGGGCCCTGGACCGAAAGGAGGCCGTGGTCTACGGGGAGGGGGTGCTCCTCCTCCCCGGCGAGGAGGTGCCCTTCCGCCCCGGGGAGGTGGGGGAAGGGCTCCTAAAGGACAACCTCCTTCTGGCCTCGGGGACGGCCCTCAGGAAGAAGACCCTCTTGGACCTCGGCGGCCTGGACCCGGCGATGGGGGACTACTGGGACTGGGACCTCTGGCTTCGGGCCTACCGGGTGGGACTTCCCTTCCGCTACCTGAAGGGGCGGAACCTGGGAGTGAGGGTCCACGGGACCAACCAGAGCTACGGGGCCAGGCGGGAGGAGCGGGCCTTTTACCTGGAAAGGCTTCGGGCCAAACACGGCCTTGGCCCCCTGGTCCTCAAGGACCACCTCTCCCTGGCCCTGGCGGCGCTCAGCGCGGCGGGCGGCTGAGGGGCGGGTTCGGGTCCGCCGGGGCCACCTCCAGGCGTGGACAAGAGCCCCACCCCCAGGTCACCCGCAGGGTGTAGCCCGCCCAAAAGGGGTAGGGCGCCATAGGCGCGGCAAGGGGGCAAGCCCTGCCCCGTAGCCCTCCCGGTTGACTTGACTTTAGTGAAAATGCTATGTCATTATCGTTCCCCGGAGGTGCGCTATGCCAAGACCGCAGTTGGCCCTCTTTCTAGGACTGGCCCTCCTCCCCGTTCTGGCCCACGGTACCGTACCGGAGCAGGAGGAGGCTTTCCCGGCGGAGGCAAGGCTTTTCGCCCTGGACAACGGCCCCCAGGGAAGCCGCCTCCTCTCCCTGGACCTGCCCGAGGGAAAGGTGGTGGCCGAGCTCTCCCTGCCCCCCAAGGGCATGAGCCTGGTGGCCACTCCCTCGGGCCGCTACCTCCTGGTCGCCCGCGGCCGGGACACGGACCGGCAGTGGCTCACCGTGGTCTGGACCGGAAAGGAGGAGGGGCGCTGGAGCCGGCCCGTGGTGGCCAAGAGCCTCCTCCTCGGTAAGGGCTGGAACATTGGCCACGGGAGCGAGCCCTACACCCACAGGGGGCGCCTCCTGGCCTTCTCCGAGAGGACCGCCGAGGCCCTTCTTTTCGGGGAGGAGGCCCTCTCTCCCGAGGCCGCCTTCCTCCACGAGCGGGTCCGCCTCCCGAACCCCGACCACTACCACCTGGTGGAGGCCCCCGAGGGCACTTACCTCACCCTCCTCGCCCGGGGGCAGGTGGTCCTCTACCCCAAGGGCCTGGGCGGGGAGGAGGCGGGGCGGTTCCCCTGCCCCGTGGAGCACGGGGAGGCCTTCCACCCGGGGACGGGGCGGAGCTTCTTCGCCTGCGCCCGGGACGTGCTGGTCCTGGAGGGGGGAAGGGAGCGGGCCCGCCTCCCCTACCCCGTGGCCGGGGAGCGGATCGGGGCCTTCCTGGAAGGGGAAGGGGTCTTCTTCGGCTACTCCGACGGGGTGCGGCACCTCCACCGCCTGGACCCCGCGGGCCTTACCCTTGTCCCCATCGCCCTCGAGGGCGTCTTCCTTAGGGGAGCCTCGGACGGCCGGAGGCTCTATGTCCTCCTCACGGAAGGCACCCTCCAGGTGCGGGAGGCGAAGGAGGGCAGGCTCCTCCTCAAGGTGCGGGTCTCCCCAAGGCCTTTCCCGGAGATGGACGAGGACACGGGTGGGGCCATCTACCCCGACCTCGCCCTCTGGCCCGAGCGAGGCCTCGCCTACGTGAGCCTGCCCCACCTGGGGCTGGTGGCGGAGGTGGACGTGGCCAAGGGCAGGGTGGTGCGCTACCTCCGCACCGGGGGAAGCCCCACCCGCCTCGCCTTGGTGCGGCCATGAACCCCATGCCCGTGGTCATGTACCTCATGGGTTTGGACGCGGAGCACGGCCTCCTGGAGGCGCTTGGGTTTGCCAAGCGGCCCCACCCCCAGGGCGTGGGCTCCAGCCTCTACCTGGGGGAGGAGGCGGTGCTCCACTCCACGGGAATCTGGTACCGGGGGGTCCTCTACCACCGGCCCAAGGAGCGCTTCTACCGGGCCTTCCTTCCCCCCTACCCGCCGGAGGTCCACCCTGGGGCCGAGCCCCTTCCCTTCGCCGAGGGCCTCGCCCACCTCCTCCCCTTCCTGCGGGGCTACGAGGCCCGGGTGGCGGCCCTGCGGGGGGAGGGGCGGGGCCGATTCCTGAGGCGGCTTCCCCCTGGGGCGAGGAGGCACGTGAAGGACTGGAAGGCCTTCTTCCCTGAGGAAGAGGGAGGAGCTGGCGAATGAAGCGCGTTGTAGGCTTAGCCCTCGCCCTCTTGGGGCTGGCCTGGGCCCAGGCCCCGGTGGTGACCACCACGGCCGTCTTGGCCAGCCTCGCCCAGGAGGTGGCGGGGCGACGGATCGGGGTGGAAAGCGTGGTCCCGCCCGGGGCCGACCCCCACGCCTTTGACCTCAGGCCCTCCACCGCCCTGCAGCTCTCCCGGGCGAGGCTCCTCATCGCCAACGGGCTCGGCCTCGAGCCCTACCTCCCCAAGCTCAGGGCCCTCCTGCCCCCGGGGGCGCGGGTGGTGGAGCTTGCCCCGGCCATGCCCGACCCCATTTGTGGCCTCTTGGGGCTTAAGGAGAAGGGGGTCCACCTCCACGGGGACTGCGACCCCCACATGTGGCTGGACCCCACCTACGGGGTGCGCTACGCCGAGGTCATCGCCTCTGAGCTTGCCCGCCTCTTTCCGGGGGAAGAGGCCAACTTCCAGAAGAACCTGGCCGGCTTCCGGGAAAGGGCCCTCGAGGAGGACAGGGCCCTGGGGGCTTGCCTGCAGGGGCGCAGGTTGCGGGTGGTGGTGGCCCACCTCTCCCTCTCCTACCTGGCCCGCCGCTACGGCCTGGAGGTGGTGGGGGTCTTGCGGGACGCCCTGGGGCAGGACATGGGGGTTCGCGGCCGCATCGCCCTTCTCCAGGAAGCCAGCCTCAAGGGGGTGGACCTGGTGGTGGCCGAGCCCCAGTACGACCCCGCTCCCCTAAGGCGCCTGGCCGAGGAGCTTGGGGCCAGGCTGGTGGTGCTCTATACCGATGCCCTGGACCGGAGGGTGCCCACCTACTTGGACCTCCTCCGGTGGAACCGGGAAAGGCTCTGCGAGGTAGCGCAAAGGAGGTAAGGTATGCGGAAAGGTTGGGTAGGCGCGCTTTTGGGTTTGGTCTTGGCTTTGGCCTTGGCCGAGGGCCAAGAGGACCACGGGCACGGCGGCGAGAAGCTCTACACCCGGGTGGCGGTGGCGGACGCCGAAAAGCCGGTGGTGGCCGTGTACGACGAGGAGGGGAAGGAGCTTGGCCGCTTCACGGTGCCTTCCCCCGCGGCCCTCTACTCCTTGCCCGGTGGCCAGTACGTTCTCATGGTGCACCGGGACGGGGACGCGGTGGGCTTCCTTTACGGAGGACTGGACCTCGAGGACCACGGGGAGCATAAGGACGTCAAGCCGAAAAACCCCTACGTGGCGGCCACCCTGCGCACGGGCCCCAAGCCCACCCACGCCCACGTGGGGGAACCCTGGCTTGCCGTCTTCCACGACGGCGACGGGACCGTGGCCCTCTTTGACCTGCGCAGGCTTGGCCTGGACCTCACCCCTAGGCTCGTCGCCACCGGGGGAGCGGACCACGGGGCCGTGGTCCTCCTGGGGGAGACCCTCCTGGTGGGGACTCTGGAAGGGGGGAGGGTGGAGGCCTACACCCTTGGGGGAACCCGGGTCCTCGCCCTTCCCGAGGCCTGCCCCAGGCTTCACGGGGAGGCCGTTCTGGGAGAGGTGGCCGCCTTCGGTTGCGCCGATGGGGTCCTCCTGGTGGAGCAAAGGGGCCGGGGCCTCGTAGGGCGCAAGTTGCCCTACCCTCCCGGCAGTCCCCAGGGAGCCCGGGTGGGCGTCCTCGCTTCCCACCCCGCCCACCCCTTCCTGGTGGGGAACTTCGGACAGGGGCTGCTCTTCGTTTTTCCCAAGGAGGGGCGCCTGGAAGCCCTTCCTCTTCCCGCAAGGCCTCTGGCCTTCGCCTTTGACCCCGACGGGAAAGCCCTCTACGTCCTCACCGCGGACGGCCGCCTCCACCGCCTAGACCCCAAGGAGCGGCGGGTGGTGGCGAGCCTGGAGGCGGTGAGCCCGGAAGCCCAGGGCGCGCCCACGGCGAGGATGGCTGTGGGCCACGGGGTGGCCTTCGTCACCGATCCCGTAAGGGGGGAGGTGGTCCGGGTAGAACTGGATCGCTTCCAGGTTTCTGGCCGCTTCTCCGTGGGAGGCAAGCCCATGAACATCGCCCTCTTCCAGGTGGAGGGCGTGGAGCACTAGGAGGAGGCGCAAAGATGCGGGTGGCCTACGTCCTTTCAAGTCCCAGGGCCGCGAGCCACAAGCTCGCCCAGATGATCCTGCCCCAGCTGGAGGCCGGGGTCCACGGGGCGGAGGTGGCGGGGATCTTCTTCTTTGACGACAACGTCCTGGTCCTGCAGAAGGGGAACCCCATCGGGGAGAGGCTCGCCAAGGTGGCCAAGGAGAGGGGGATCCTCCTCATGATGTGCGACCTCTGCGCCCTGGAGCGGGGCCTCGCCCAGGGGGAGCCCCGCTGGTGCACCCCGGAAGGGGAGGGGCGCACCACCCCCGGGGACTGCCGGGTGGCGGCCCACGTGGTGGAGGGGGTGGAGGTGGGGTGCTTCCCCGACCTGTACCGGGCCCTCGAGGGGCGGGTGGACCAGGTGGTCACCCTTTAGCCTAGGCCCTTCTGGCGCTACCTCCACGCCCGCAAGGGGTTTCCCTGACGGGAAACTGGACTTACGCGGTGTTGAAGATCCCCGATAAAATGGGCCTCAAGATGTTTCCCTACGGGAAAGCAACCGATGACTAGGGAGGCCCAATGAAGCTGCTTCCCCCATGGGGAACACCTTGCGGATACCACAGCCTGTTCTGCGCGCTCTAAGCGTCCATGCATTAACTCAAAACTTGCACCTCCCGCATACCCCGCATAAACCTTCACCCCCTCCCCCCGGCGGTCCCAGACCCAGGGCATGG
>NZ_JBWGQW010000041.1:0-13618 GCF_056332225.1 Thermus sp.
AGGCCTCGCACCAGACCCGGGTGAGGTTCTTGGTGCGGGTGTAGACGATGGGGCCCTCCCTGAGGAAGGCGCTGGCCACGGCGCACCCCTGGTCCAGGAGGCCCCCGCTGTTGTCCCGGAGGTCAAAGATGAGCTTCTTGGCTCCCTGGGCCTTTAGGTCCTCTATGGCCTTCTTCAGCTGGTCCTCCACCTTGAAGTTGGCGAAGGTCTCCAGGGCCACGTAGCCCACGTCCCCCACCTTGGCGGTGGACACGGAGATGATCTCCACCCGCTCGCGCACGAGCTCAAAGACCAAGGGGGCGGGCACCCCTTCCCGCCGCACCTTCAGGGTGACCTTGGTCCCCTCCCGGCCCCGGATGCGGGCCACCACTTCCTGGAGGGGGAGGGAGGTCACGTCCTCCCCGTCCACCTCGAGGATCACGTCCCCGGTCCTGAGGCCCGCCCGCTGGGCGGGGAGGCCTTTCATGACCCCCTCGATCTTGGCCCCGGTGCCGTCGGGGTTGGCGGCGGAGAGGGTGGCCCCGATGCCGTAGAACTCCCCCCTGAGGTCCTCCTGCCTGAGGCTCGCCCTTTGGGGCGGGGAGTAGCCGGTGAAGGGGTCCTTCAAGGCGGCCACCATGCCCCCGATGGCCCCCTCCAGGAGGGCGTTCAGCTTCTCCTTGGGCAAGGGCTCCAGGTAGTCCTGCTGGATCCTCTGGTAGACCTCCAGGAGGGCCTGGCCGTTGGGGTTCTGCAGAAGGGTCTCGGCCTGGGGGCGGGGGAGCTGGGCGTACACCAAGGCCGCCAGAACTCCCAACCCCGCGATGAGCCATGCGCTTCGCTTCATCTTCTCCCTCACTGAGTTTCACTATAGCGCCTTTCCATGAGAAGCAACCGTGGCCCGCCTTCCGTATAGTGGGGGCATGATCGCCTTCCACCGGGTGAGCCTGGAGTACCCCAGGACCCGCACCAAGGCCCTTTACAACGTGAGCCTCGAGGTCAAGAAGGGGGAGTTCGTCTACGTGGTGGGCCACTCAGGGGCGGGCAAGTCCACCCTCCTGGCCCTCATCCTGAGGAGGCTCGTGCCCACCCAGGGGGCGGTCTATTTCGCCGGGCAGAACCTGAAGGCCCTGAGGGGGGACGGCATCGCCCTCCACCGCCGCAGGATCGGCATGGTCTTCCAGGACCACCGCCTCCTTTCGGACCTCACCGTGGAAGAGAACCTGGCCTTCGTCCTCCGGGTGCGGGGGGTGCCCCATAGGGAGTGGCCGGAGCGCATCGCCACCGCCCTCTGGCGGGTGGGGCTTGCCCACAAGAAGCGGGCCTTTCCCGAAGAGCTTTCCGTGGGGGAGGCCCAGCGGGTGGCCCTGGCCCGGGCGCTTCTTCTGGACCCGCCCGTGGTCCTCGCCGACGAGCCCACGGGCAACCTGGACCCGGAAAACGCCCTCCAGGTGCTGGAGATCCTGAAGCAGGCCCACCTGCGGGGGGCCACGGTGGTGGTGGCCACCCACAGCCGGGAGCTCCTGGAGGCCTACCCCGCCCGGATCGTGGTCCTGAAGGCGGGGCAGGTGGTGCGGGACGAGCGTCTTGGGGAAGGTGGTACCATAAGGGTAAGGCAAAGCCCTGACCGGGGCGGAAAGGAGGGCGCATGAACATCTACAAGCTCATCGGCCGCAACCTGGAGATCACCGACGCCATCCGGGAATACGTGGAGAAAAAGCTTTCCCGCCTGGACCGCTACCAAAACGGGGAGCTCATGGCCAAGGTGGTCCTCTCCCTGGCTGGGAGCCAGCACGTGGAGCGCAAGGCCAAGGCTGAGGCGCAGGTGGACCTCCCCGGGGGGCTGGTGCGGGTGGAGGAGGAGGACCCCGACCTCTACGCCGCCATTGACCGCATGGTGGACCGCCTGGAGACCCAGCTCAAGCGCTTCAAGGAGCGCCGCTTTGTGGGCAAGCGCCACTCCTACCAGGGCCCCCCGCCCCCCGAGGTGCGGGACCTCGAGGCCCTGCGCAAGCCCGAGGAGGAGGAGGGCCCCAGGATCGTGCGGGTGAAGCGCTTTGAGATGAAGCCCATGGACCCCGAGGAGGCCGCCTTCCAGATGGAGGCCCTGGGGCACGACTTCTTCGTTTTCCGGAACGCCAAGACCGATGAAATCAACGTCCTCTACCGCCGCAAGGACGGGAACTACGGGCTCATAGAGCCCGCCTAGTCCGGGCTAGGGGCTCGCTCTGGCGAGGGCCGGGGCGGGTTAAGTATCCCACCGCGGCTTTTGCCGCGGTGGGGGCCCCAAAAGAGGGTTTCCCCCAACCAAAGCTTGGGCATCCCGTGTGGCAAAGCCAAGGTGCGGGCGCTTAGTAGTAGGCCGAGGGGTCCACGAAGCGGGTTTCCTCGCCCACCCGCACGGCCACCCGGAACTCCAGCTCGTCCGGGGGAATGAGGAGGCCTCCCCCGGTGTAGCCCAGCACCTGGCCCTGGCGCACCCGCTCGCCCTCCTGCACCAGGGGTTCCTGGAGGTTGGTGTAGACGGTGGAGAGGGTTTCCGTGTGCGCCAGCATCACCGTGTAGCCCAGGTTGGGCAGGTAGAGGATCCCCGCCACGTACCCTTCCGCCGCCGCCTGGACGAGGCTTCCCGGGGAGGGGCCTTGGAGGACCTGGAAGGGCCCCTCTTGCCCGTAGGGGACCAGGACCCGCCCCCCGGGCACGGGGAAGGACAGGCGCCCCACGGTGGCGGGGAGGGAGGGTGGGGGCACCACCACGGTCGGCTGGCCCTGGGCTTGTTGGCGCCTGCGGGCCTCCTCTTGGCGCCTCCGTTCCGCCTCCTTAAGGGCCAGGAGCCTTCGCCGTTCCTCCAGGACCTTGGCCTGGAGTTCGGCCAAGGCCCTTTGCAGGCGCTGGCGTTCGGTGAGGGCGTCCCGTAGGAGGGCCTTTTTGCCCTCCTCTTCCTGGCGGAGGTTTTTCAGGGTGGCCTCGAGGCCCTGGCGCTGGGATTCCAGCTTCCTTTGGTTCTTCGCCAGGGCCGCTTCCTTGGCGGTGAGGTCTTGGAGGAGGAGGGCGAGGCGCTCCCGCTCTTCCTTGAGGGCCTTGAGGGTGGCCTGGAAAAGGCGCACCAGCTCGGTGTCCTGCCGGGAGATGTAACCTACCCAGCGGGCCCGCACCGCCAGGTCGGTGAAGGACTGGGCCCGAAGAAGGGGCAGGTAGCGGCCGGCCCGCTCCCGGTAGAGGCTTCGCATCAGGGCCTTGAGCCGCTCCTTTAGGGCGGCCAGGTTCCCTTCCAGCTTGGCGATCCGGGCCTCCGTCTCCCGGACGGCTTCCTTGAGCTGGGCGATTTCCCGGCGCAGGGCTTGCCTTTCCCCCTCGAGGCGGCGGATCTCCTCCTCCAGACGGGCTTTTTCCAGAAGGAGGTTCTGCACCCTCTGGGAGAGGCGGGCAAGCTCCCGGTTCAAGCGCTGGATCTGCTCCTGGGCCTTTTGGTCCAGGACGCGGGCCCGGGCGGCCTCGGCCTCGAGGGCCCGCACCCTTTTCTCCTGGGTGGCCACGTCCTGCCCCCAGGCCAGGAAGGAAAGGAGAAGGCAGAGCCAAAGCCCGAGCCTTGCCATCCTAGACCTCTTTCAGGTAAGCCCGGCTGGCCACGTAGGCTCCCCCTGCCCCGAGCACCAGGGCAAGGAAGAGGACCCCCAGGGCGGTTCGCAGGAGGTCCCCCGGGCCCAGAACCGGGAGGAAGGGAAGGAGGCCCTGGAGGGCCCGGGAAAGCCCCAGGTAGAGGCTTCCTCCCGAAAGCACCGCCAAAAGCCCGGCCACCAGGGTCAGGAGAAGGCCTTCCACCACAAAGGGCCCCTGGATGAAGCGCCGCGTAG
Source organism: Thermus sp. (assembly GCF_056332225.1). Classification (NCBI taxonomy): domain Bacteria; kingdom Thermotogati; phylum Deinococcota; class Deinococci; order Thermales; family Thermaceae; genus Thermus; species Thermus sp. Next base: position 3,834 of record NZ_JBWGQW010000041.1, read on the forward strand.
CCCCCACCAGGAGCATGATGGAAAGCGCTTCCTTGCGGCTTTCCACCGAAAGGCGGATGGACCCCATCACGCTGAAGAACGTGTTGAGGAGGAGGAGCCCCACCAGCACCCCCATGGCCAGGCGGCTTCCCGAAAGCACCTGCACCAGACGCTCCGTGAGCTCCCCCCCGTACTCCACCCCTTCCACCCCCGGCAGGCGCTTCAGCCGCTCCGCCACCGCCCACACCGCCCCGGGCTCCCGCAGGCGGAGCCTTAGGGTGTCGGGAAGGGGGTTTTCCACCAGGTCCTTGGCCTCGGCCAGGTAGGGGTAGTCCAGGACGAGCTGGGCCAGGGCCTCCTCCTTAGGCACCAGGCGCGCCTCCCCCACCTCGGGCCAGGCCTGGATCTCGGTGATCAAGGCTTCCACCTTGGCGTCCGCCTTCAGGAAGGCGGCCACTTCCAGCTCCTTCTCTAGGCTCTGCACCACCTTTTCCAGGTTCCATAGGAGGAGGCCCAGGAAGTAGAGGAGGGCGAAGGAAACCAGGGCGGTGAAGAAGGTGGCGAGGCTGGCCGTGGGGTGGCGGAGGATCTGCCTTAGGGCCTCGCGGAGGGCGTACACGCCCTATATCTTAAGCCCCTTCCCGGAGGAGGGCCTTTAGTGGGTCTTTTCCTCGGGATTGGCGCTAGGGTGCATTCGGCCGGAGGAGGGCCTTGCCCTGCGCCTTTAGGGCCTCCCGCCACCCTTCCAGGGGGTAGACGCCCCCCACCAGGCTTTCCAGGCCCTCTAGCTCCGGGAGAAGCCCCACCGCCTCCCGGAACTCCTCCCGGGTGTAGGTATAGCTTCCCCAAAGGGCCACCTCCTTGAACCAGAAGGGGGAGAGGTCCAAAAGCTCAACCCCCGGCGCCCCCAAGAGGAGCACCTTCCCCCCTTCCCGGGCGAGGGCGAGGGCCTCCCGGAAGCCCCGGCCGCTTCCCGAGGCCTCCACCACCGCCTCGTACCCGCCCCTAAAGCCCTCAAAGAGGAGGTAGCGGTAGCGCCGGGCCCGCGCCAGGAGGGCCTCCCTGGCCGAGGGGAAGACCTGGTCCGCCCCGAAGGCCTTGGCCCTTTCCGCCTGGTGGGGGTACTTGGCCACGGCGAATAGCCTCCCCGCGTAGCCCAGAGCCCTTAGGAGCCTGACCGCGAGGAGGCCGAGGGTCCCCATCCCCAGCACCAGCACCTCCTCGGGCCAGGGCCTGAGCTTCTTCAGCCCCCTCAGGACCACCGCCAAAGGCTCGGCGAAGACGGCCCTTTCCCCGGGAACGCCCGGGGGAATGGGGTAGAGCCTTTCCGGCCGGGCCAAGGTCCACTCCCCCCACCCCCCCGGGAGGTCCCGGTTATAGCCCAGCATCCCCGGGGCCAAGGGGCCTTCCGCCACGTTCTGGCAAAGCCCCTCCTCCCCCTCCTGGCACCTGGGGCAGGGGGGAAGCCCCCGGTCGGCGCAGGCGAGGAGGGGGTTCACCACCACCCGGCTTCCCTCCACCTCCCCCAGGATCTCGTGGCCCAGCACGGCGGGGAAGGAGAAGAAGGGGCTTAGGGAAGGGGGGCTTTTCCCGTAGAGGAGGGCGAGGTCCGAGCCGCAGACCCCGCTTAAAACCACCCGGACCCGAAGGAAGCCCTCCCGCTCGGGGAGGGGGACCTCGGCGAGCCTCAAGGGAAGGAGCCCTTTGGGAAAGCGCTTGCCGAGAAGCCTCGCCCCGAGGAAGCGGGGGAGGGAAGGGGTGTAGAGGAGGGCCTTCATGACATGGGCACGGTGCGGATGAGCTTGCCCTCAATCCTTTCCAGGATCTCGTCCAGGCTCCTCCCGGTGATGGTGAGGCCGTGGTTCTTGAGGCCCACCACGGCCCGGGTGGGGTCCTTGGCCTCCCGCACCTTCTCCGCCACCGCCTGGGCCAGCTCGTAGGTGCCGCAGGGGTAGTTGAAGGGGGTGGCGGGCACCCCCTCCATCCAGGCGTGGACGTGGAGGATGGCCCCCACCCCGGGGTGCTCCCGGTAGATCATCCAGTGCTCTATGGCGTCCACGCTCACCCGCCTCGGCTCCACGTGGGGGGGGACGGAGAGGAGGATGGCGTTTCTCTCGGGGTCGTAGTCCTTCACCATGAGGATGTCCCGGCCGATCTCCTTGAGGTTCGCCTTGTCCACCCCGCTTGCCGACATCCAGAAGCGCCGCTCGTCCTTGCGCACGGAGAGGTTCCCGTAGGAGAGCCCCCCGATGCCGTAGAGCCTCTTCACGTGCCTTAAGTCCTCGGGGGAGAGGATCTCCTCAATGGGGAAGGGGGCGGGGAGGAGGTCCCACGCTTTCAGCTTCTTCCCCGCCCGGTACATGCTCTCCGTGAGCTCGTCCCCCTGCCAGAGCTCGGGCTCGAGGTCGGGCTCAAAGATGTTGTTGATGACCAAGCGGCTACAGGCGATGGGCCTTAGGCGCTCCGCCACCCGCTCAAAAAAGCCTTCCCCCTCGGGCTCCCCGTAGTGGCCGAGCTCCAGGGTGAGGAACTTGACGCCCTGGCCCGGCACGTAGGCCAAAAGGACGTTGGAAAGCGCCCGCACCAGGTAGGGGTAGAGCTCCCGCAAGGGGTCTTGGGGGAACTCGGGAAGCTCCATCACCGAGGCCACGAAGGTGGCCTGGGCCCTCCGGCGGTAGGGCCTGGGGTGTTCCGGGGTGATGGCGTTCAGGACCAGGTTGGGGGCTCCGGATTCCGGGTTAAAGCGGAAGCCCTGGGCCTCGAGGGCCTTCCCCACCCCTTCCAGGAAGGGCTTCAGGCCCGGGGTGGGCTCGCCGTGGATGAGGTACTCCCACATAGGACCTCCTTGCTCTGGCCTATAGGCTACCCCATACTGGCCTCATGGCGGAAGCGCTTTGGGGAAAGGGCGCCCTCCTCCCCGGCCTCCGGGTGGGCCACTTCACCGACCGGGAGGCCCTCACCGGGTGCACCGTGGTCCTGGTGGAGGAGGGGGCGGTGGCGGCGGTGGACGTGCGGGGGGCGGCCCCGGGTACCCGGGAGACCGACCTCCTCGCCCCCGAGAACACGGTGGAACGGGTCCAGGCCGTCCTCCTCACCGGGGGAAGCGCCTTCGGCCTCGCCGCCGCGGAGGGGGTGGTGGGCTAAGTACCCCACCGCGGCAAAAGCCGCGGTGGGGGCCCCAAAAGAGCTTTCCCACAGCCAAAGCTCGGGCATCCCGTGTTGCAAAGCCAAGGTGCGGGCACTTACCTGCGGGAGAGGGGAAAGGGCTTCCCCACCCCGGGGGGCGTGGTGCCCATCGTGCCGGGGGCGGTGCTTTACGACCTCGGGCGGGGAAAGGCCTTTAGGCCCCCGGGAAGGGAAGCGGGGTACGAGGCCTGCCTGGCGGCAGGAGGCGAGGTGGCCGAGGGGAGCGTGGGGGCGGGGACGGGGGCCATGGCGGGCGGGGTGAAGGGGGGGGTGGGCCTTGCGGGCTACCTCCTGGAGGAGGGCTTTAGGGTGGTGGCCCTCGCCGCGGTGAACAGCCTCGGCCGCCCCTTTGACCCCCTTTCGGGGAGGCTCTACGCCGAAGGCCTCCTCGCTCCCGAGGAAAGGGCCTTCCTCCCCGACCTCTCCCGCTACCGGGGAAGCCCCGAGGACTACCGCTATCCCTTCCTGCTCGGCCAGCACACCACCCTGGCCGTGGTGGCCACGGACGCCCCCCTCACCAAGGCCCAGGCGAGGAGGCTCGCCATCATGGCCCAAGACGGCCTCGCCCGGGCCCTCCGCCCCGCCCACACCCCTCTGGACGGGGACCTGGTCTTTGCCCTGGCCCTGGGGGAGGGAAAGGGGGTGGAGCCCTACCTCCTCCTTCGCCTCGGGGCCTACGCCGCCGACGCCCTCGCCCGGGCCATCGCCCGGGGGGTGCTGTGGGCGGAGGGTTTGGGCTTCCCTACCTACGCCCTTCTAGCGGCCGGGGAAGGGGCTTAGGAGGACCTCTACCCGGGAGACCTTCCCGCCCCGGCGCACCAGGAGGGCGACCCTATCCCCCACCCTATAGCGGCGCACCTCCCGGAGGAGGTCCTCAAAGGCGTTCACGGGGACGCCGTTGACCTCCAGGATCACGTCGGGGACGCCGCCCGACTCCAAGCCCCTAAGCCCCGCCCGGTGGGCGGCCCCCCCTGGGACCACCTCCCCCACCAGCACGCCCCCTGGGGGGAGGCCGAGCTCCCGGGCGAGCTCCGGGGTGAGGGCCCGGGGGCCCCTTAGGCCCAGGTAGGGCCAGTAGCTCCGCTCGCCCCTTTCCAGGCCCGCCAGGACTTCCTGCCTTCCGAAGAGGGGGGTGAAATAGCTCCGGAAGCCCTCCTCCGTCTGCCCGATGGCCACCGCCACGCCCAGGGCCCGGCCCGCGGTGTCCAGCACCGGGCCCCCCGAGTCCCCGGGGGCGAGGGGCAGGGAGGTCTCCACCAGGCCCTGGGGGAGGAAGGGGGAGGGGCTGGCCTCGAGGCGGGTCACCCTCCCGTACCGGGGAGCAATAAACTGGTTCCGCCCGTTGCCGATGTGGAGCACCGCCTCCCCCACCCGGGGGCGCCGGGCCGTTTCCAGGGGGAGGATGGCCGGGGCCTTGGCCTCCGTGGCCAGGACCGCCAGGTCCAAGGGCTCGGCGAAGCCCACCACCCGGGCCTCGGCCTGGGTGCGGTTGGCCAGAAAAAGCCGGAAAGGCCCTCCCTCGGCCACCACGTGGTAGGCGGTGAGGACGAGGCCCGGGGCGTAAAAGAAGCCCGTGCCCCGCCCGCCCTCGAGGCCTTCTATGCGAAGGGTGGCGGGGTGGGCCTGGGCGTAGACCTCCTCCAGGGCCTCGGGGCCCCCTTGGGCGGGTTCGGTAAAGAGGGTGGCGGGCTCCTTGGAGAAAAGGGCGTGGAGGGCTAGCCCCAGAACCAGAAGCAGGGCCAGGCTCCGGAGGGAGCGCATGACCCCATTTTGCCTTCACCCCTCGCCCAAAGCGGTGGCCTTGGCTACCCTTTAGTGCCAGAGGAGCAGGAACCCGAGGAGCAAAAACCCTATCCCCGGCCAGGGGTGGGGCCGTTTCAGGAAGAGGTGGAGGAGGAAGACCCTCAAAACTTGCACTTATTCACCGCGGGCATAAGTATGCTTGGGGACCACTCGAAGAGGGCTGCCGGTTTCCCCTCTCATGAGGGGTGCCATGAGACCAGCAGCCCTATCCCTACTTTGGACCCTCCTGGCCCTCATGCCAACCCCCCACCTCCGGGAATCCTTGAAGGCCCTGCTAGGCTACCAGACCTACGTCTGCTTCCCCTTGGAGCTGGCCCTGGGCCACCTTGGCCCCCTCCTCGCCGCCACCCTCTACACCGTCCTCACCCGCCTGGGCGAGGCCGGCCTCGAGGCCCTGGGGGCCGCCCTCCGGCAGGGCCTGGGGACGGAGGCCACGGAAAGGTTCCTGGCCGAGGTGCGGCGGTTCTCCCAGGCCGCGGGGGTCCGGCTCGTGGGGCGGGACGGGCACCGCGCCGAGCTGGGCTGGCTCCCTCCCTGCGGGATGCGGGACTGCCCCGCCTGGCGGGGCCAGGTGGTGGGCCTGAAGACGGGCCTGCCCGACTGCCCGGAGGCCGAGGGCCGCCCCCGCATCTGCCTGCCCTTTTGGGCCCACGGGGAGGTGGTGGCCGTGGGGACCCTCTTCCACGCCCGCCCCCCCAAGCCCCCCACCGCCTTCGCCGCCCCCGTGCTCTGGCCTTCCCGCCTCACCGTCCCCCTCCTCTTCCCCCAGGAGGTGAAGGAGAAGGAGGCCCCGGAGCTCGAGGTCTACGCCCTCGGGGGCTTCCGGGTGCGCTACCGGGGTCGGGAGCTCGGCCCCAGGGACTTCGGAAGGCGGGGGGCTTACCAGCTCTTCAAGTTCCTCCTCGCCAACAAGGACCGGGCCGCCTACCTAGAGGAGCTCGCCGAGACCTTCTTCCCCGAACTTCCCCCCGAGCGGGCCCGGCAGGAGGTCTACACCCTGGTTTATCGGCTAAGGAAGACCCTCCCCGGCATCGTGGAGCGGGAAGGGGCCTATTACCGGCTCCACCTCCCCGAAAAGCGCTTCCTGGACTTTGAGCACTTTGAGGCCCTGATGCGCCGGGCGGACCTCGAGGAAGGCCTCGCCGCCTTCAAGACCCTGCGCCAGGCCCTGGAGCTTTACAAGGGCCCCCTTTTCGGCGACGACCCCTACGGGGAGTGGGCCGAGGCGGAAAGGGCCTACCTGCAGGAGAGGGCCCTCTCCGGCCTCCTCCGCCTGGGAGGTCTCGCCGAAGCCCTCGGCTACAAGGAGGCGGCCGAGGAGGCCTACGCCCGCGCCCTCAAGCTGGAGCCCTTCCTGGAGGAGGCCCACAACCGCCTCCTCGCCCTGAAGGAGTGAGGATGGACCTCGGCCAGGTACCCCTTTTCCGCGAGCTCGCTCCCGAGGACCTGAGGGCCCTGGCGGCGGAGGCCCGGGTCCGGCGCCTGAGCAAGGGGGAACCCCTCTTTCTGGAAGGGGAGCCCGTGCGGGGCCTCTTCGTGGTGGGGAAGGGGCTCATTAAGGTGTACAAGCTGGACCCCGAGGGAAGGAAGCAGGTGGTCCTCCACGTGGAGGGGCCGGGGCGGTTCCTCGCCGAGGTGGCCCTCTTCCTAGAGCGCCCCACCTACCCGGCGAGCGCCGAGGCCTTGGAGGAAAGCGAGGTCCTCGCCCTCCCCAAGGAGCGCTTCTTCCAACTCCTGGAGGAGAGGCCCCAGCTCGCCCGCAGCTTGATCCGCTACCTGGCCCGGAGGCAGGAAAGGCTCCTCCACCTCCTGGACCGCCCCGTCTTCCACGAGGTGCGGGAGAGGCTCTGCGAGTTCCTCCTGGAAAGGCTCGCCGAAGAGGGGCAGGGCTTCCGCCTCCCCACCAACCCCGAGCTCGCCGCCCTCCTGGGCACCGTGCCCGAGGCGGTCTCCCGCAACCTGGGGGAGCTCTACCGCCGGGGGCTCATCCGCCTTCGGGGGCGGCGGGTGGAGGTGCCGGACCCCGGGGCCCTAGAGAGCCTGGTCAAACGCTAGCGATTCCCACTAGCGAATCGCAAAATCCGACTGGAATACTTGACTTTGAGCCCCCCTCGGTTTACCCTCACCTTAGGTGATGCCCATGCCTTCCCTAGCCCATCTTGCCCCCGGCGCCCGTGCCCGCGTCCTCCGGGTGCCCGCGGAGAAGCGGCGCCTCCTCGCCCTGGGCCTGAGGCCTGGGGCGGTGGTGGAGGTCCTCCTGGAGGCCCCCCTCGGGGACCCCCTGGAGGTGCGGGCCGGGGACGCCTTCCTTCTCCTGAGGCGGAGCGAGGCGAGCGAGGTCTTCGTGGAGCCCCTGGAGGAGGCATGAGCTGCCCCCGCTGCGAGGCCCCAAACCCGGTCCTCAAGGCCGAGGAGCGCTGGCTCCTATTGGGCAACCCCAACACGGGGAAGAGCTCCCTCATCAACGCCCTGGCGGGGGCGGGCCTCGAGGTGGGCAACTGGCCCGGCACCACCCTGGAAAGGCTCTCGGCTTACCTCAGGCTGGGGGAGGCCCGGGTGGAGCTGGTGGACCTCCCCGGCACCTACAGCCTCCTCCCCACCTCCCCCGAGGAGGCCCTGGTCCTAAAGGAGCTCCTAAGGGACCCCCCTGACCGCCTCCTCCTGGTCCTGGACGGGGGCAACCTGGAGCGGAGCCTGGTCCTGGCCCTGGAGGCCATGGAGCTCGCCCTCCCCACCGCCTTGGTGGTGAACCTCCTGGACGAGGCCAAGGCCAAGGGCCTGGAGCTGGACCTCGCCGCCCTGGAGGAGGCCCTGGGCCTTCCCGTGGCCGGGGCGGTGGCCGCCCGGGGGCAGGTTGCCGGGGTCCTGGAGAAGGCCCTAGAGGCCCGGGTGCCCCACCCGCCCGTGCGCTACCCCCCTCCCCTGGAGGAGGCCCTGGCCCGGCTTGAGCCCCTCATCCCCCATCCCGCCCGCCGGGCCCTCGCCCTCCTCGCCCTCCTGGGAGAAGCGGTGCCCCTGCCCGAGGAGGCCCGGAGGCGCGCCGAAGAGGAGCGGAAGCGCCTCCTAGAGGAGGGGCTTGACCCCTACCTTCTCGCCCTCGAGGCCCGCTACCAAAAGGCCCAGGAGGTCTACCGCCGGGCCGCGCGCCGCAAGGAGGCCCCGCCCTCCCTCACCGAGCGGCTGGACCGCCTTGTCCTCCACCCCCTCCTGAGCCTTCCCCTCTTCCTCCTCGCCCTCTTCCTCGCTTTCCGCTTCACCTTCGCCCTCTCCGCCCCCTGGGTGGACCTCCTGGGCCGGGCCCAGGAGGTGCTGGCGGGCTGGAGCCTGGCCCTTCCCCTTCCTCCCCTCCTCCGCTCCTTCCTGGCGGAAGGGGTGGTGGCGGGGGTGGGCACGGTGCTCTCCTTCACCCCGGTCCTCTTCCTCCTCTACCTGGCCCTGGCCTTCCTGGAGACCTCGGGCTTCCTCGCCCGCATGGCCTTCATGGCCGACCGGGTCATGGCCTGGGCGGGCCTTCCCGGAAGGGCCTTCATCCCCTTGGTGCTGGGCTTCGGGTGCAACGTGCCCGCGGTCTACGCCGCCCGGGCCCTTCCTCACCCCCTGGACCGCCTGCGGGTGGTCATGGCCATCCCCTTCCTGGCCTGCGGCGCCCGCCTTCCCGTCTTCACCCTCTTCGCCTACGCCTTCTTCCCCGAGCGCGCTCCCCTGGTGGTCTTCGGCCTCTACCTCCTCGGCCTGGCCACCGGCCTCCTCACCGCCTTTCTCCTGGGAAGGGTCCTCAGGGCGGGGGTGGGCGAGGGCGCCATGGAGCTTCCCCCCTACCGCTTCCCTCCCCTTAGGCTTCTCCTCCGCCTCTCCCTGGCCCGCACCGGAAGCTTCGTGCGGGGGGCCGGGGGGCCCATCCTGCTCGCGGTCCTCCTCATCTGGGCCCTGCTCCACCTGCCCCTGGCCGGGTCCACCCCCTACGCCCTCCTGGCCCAGGCCCTCACCCCCCTCTTCGCCCCCCTGGGCCTCAGCGACTGGCGGCTGGTGGGCGCCTTGGTGCCGGGCTTTGTGGCCAAGGAGGTGGTGGTAGGGGCCTTAGGGGTGAGCTTCCTGGGCGCCGGGGCCCTGAACCCCCTGGGGCTCGCCGAGGGGCTTAGAGCCCTGGCCGAGGGGCTTTGGGGAGCCCTTTCCGGCACCCTGCAGGGGCTTTTCGCCCTCCTCGCCCCCCCGAGCCTCCTGCCTCCCCTCGAGCCCACGCCCCTCCAAGCGGCCCTGAAGGGGGCCGTGGGCCCCCAGGGGGCCCTGGCCTACCTGGTCTTCGTCCTCCTCTACACCCCTTGCGTGGCCACCCTGGCCGCCCTGCGCCAGGTGGTGGGCCCCCGCTGGACCACCTTCGCCGTGGCCTACCAGCTCCTCGTGGCCTACCTCCTCGCCTTCCTGGCGAGCCGGGTCCTGCCATGATCCAGGAAGCCCTCGCCCTCCTCGCCACCCCCAAGACCGCCTCCCAGCTGGCCCAGGCCCTGGACCTGAGGCCGGAAACGGCGGCCCTCCTCCTGGAAAAGCTCGCGGCCCGGGGCTACGCCCAACCCCTGGCCTGCGGCACCGCCTGCGGCGCCTGCGCCTTCCGGGCAGTCTGCCCCAAGGACCAGGAGCCCCTCTGGGTGCGGCAGGACCAAGCGCCCGCCCCACGGAGGACTTGACCCCGTCCCGCCTTGGGCCAGCATTGGGGCTTAGGCAAGGCCTTGGCTTCGGGGGCTAAGAGGCTGTCGTAAAAGCTCTCCACGGCCAGCTACGCGGCCCTGGCCAGCCGCTTCACCAACAAGCGTAGCATGCCC
>NZ_JBWGQW010000042.1:0-13111 GCF_056332225.1 Thermus sp.
ATGAGCCATCAGGACGCCGTGACCGCCCCGCCCCCGGGCTGGCGGGCGGTGGCGGAAACGGAGGAGAACCCCGTGGCCGCCATGGAGTCCCCGGATGGCCGGGCCTTCGGGGTCCAGTTCCACCCCGAAGTGGCCCACACCCCCAAGGGGATGCAGATCCTGGAGAACTTCCTGGAGCTTGCCGGGGCCAAGCGGGACTGGACGCCGGAGCACGTCCTGGAAGGGCTCCTCCAGGAGGTGCGGGAGCGGGTGGGGAAGGACCGGGTCCTCCTCGCCGTCTCCGGGGGGGTGGACTCCTCCACCCTGGCCCTCCTCCTCGCCAAGGCGGGGGTGGACCACCTGGCGGTCTTCGTGGACCACGGGCTTCTGCGCCTGGGGGAGAGGGAGGAGGTGGAGGGGGCCTTGAGGGCCCTTAGGGTGAACCTCCTGGTGGTGGACGCCAAAGAGCGCTTCCTGAAGGCCCTAAAGGGCGTGGAAGACCCGGAGGAAAAGCGCAAGGTCATCGGGCGGGAGTTCGTGGCGGTCTTCTCCCAGGTGGCCCGGGAGAAGGGCCCCTTCCGCTTCCTCGCCCAGGGCACCCTCTACCCGGACGTGATTGAGTCCGCCGGGGGGCACGGGGCGGCCAAGATCAAGAGCCACCACAACGTGGGCGGCCTCCCCCAGGACCTGGAGTTTGAGCTCCTAGAGCCCTTCCGCCTCCTCTTCAAGGACGAGGTGCGGGAGCTCGCCCTCCTCCTCGGGCTTCCCGACACCCTCCGCCTGCGCCACCCCTTCCCCGGGCCCGGCCTCGCGGTGCGCGTTTTGGGGGAGGTGACGGAGGAGCGCCTGGAAATCCTCAGGCGGGCGGACGACCTCTTCATCAGCCTCCTTAAGGAGTGGGGCCTCTACGAGAAGGTGGCCCAGGCCCTGGCCGTCCTCACGCCCTTAAGGAGCGTGGGGGTGGCGGGGGACGAGCGGAAGTACGGCTACGTCCTCGCCCTCAGGGCCGTGACCACCGAGGACTTCATGACCGCCGACTGGGCGAGGCTTCCCCTGGACTTCTTGGACGAGGCGGCCCGGCGGATCACCCGCAGGGTCCCGGAGATCGGACGGGTGGTCTACGACCTCACCTCCAAGCCCCCGGCCACCATAGAGTGGGAGTGATGGGCGAACCTGCGAGGCTTAAGCGGCTTTCCCCGGAGGGGTACCTGAAGGAGGAGGCCACCTCCCCCGTGAAGCGGGAGCTGGTGGAAGGGGTTCCCTACGCCATGGCCGGGGCGGGCCGGGCCCACAACCTCATCGTGGGCAACCTCCACTACCTCCTCTACCCCCTGGCCCGCAGGAAGGGGTGCCGCCTCTACGTGGCGGACATGAAGCTAAGGGTCGGGGAGGCCACCTTCTACTACCCGGACCTGATGGCGGTCTGCGCCCCGCCCCCGAAAGACCCCTTCTACGAGGAGGCGCCCTGCCTGGTGGTAGAGGTCCTCTCCCGGACCACGGAGGGGGTGGACCGCAGGGAGAAGCTCTGGCGCTACCTCTCCCTCCCCTCCCTCCAGGCCTGCCTCCTGGTGAGCGCTCGGGAGAGGCGGGTGGAGCTCTACTGGAAGGAAGAAGGCGACCTGCTCCACCAGGTGGCGACCGAAGGCGAGGTACCCCTTCCCTGCCTGGAAGGGAGTCTGCCCGTGGAGGAGGTCTACGCCGGGGTGGTCCTCGAGGGCGAGGAGGGGTAGACTTAAGGCGAAAGGAGGTAAGGATGCCCACCTTTATCGTCCTCAGCACCCTCACGGACGACGGCGCCGAGACCCTGGTGAAAAACCCGGAGCGCATCAAGGAGGTGAACGGGGAGCTGGAGCGGGACTTCGGGGTCAAGGTGGTGGCCCAGTACGCCGTGCTCGGCCCCTACGACTTCGTGAACATCGTGGAGGCGGAAGACGGCGCCAGCGTGGCCCGGGCCATGCTCCACCTGGCCTCCCGGGGGAGCGTGAAGACGGTGACCCTCGAGGCCATCCCCGTGGCCGACCTCATCGCCCGGCTCAAGTAGTGGAGGTTCTGGAGACTTCCGTCTACGCCGAGGACCTGGAGAAGGCCCGGGCCTTCTACGAGGGGGTCTTGGGCCTCCCCTGCTTCCAGTTCAAGCCGCCCCGGCACGCCTTCTTCCGCGCCGGGCGGGGCGTCTTCCTGGTCTTCAACCCCAAGGAAACCGCCAAGGAGGCAACCCTGCCGCCCCACGGGGCCAAAGGAAGCGTCCACGTGGCCTTCCGGGTGGAGGAAGGGGAGCTTCCCGAGTGGGAAAAGCGCCTGAAGGCGGCGGGCTTCCCGGTGTGGTGGGCCGAGTGGCCCAGGGGAAAAAGCCTCTACACCCAAGACCCCGCCGGGAACCTGGTGGAGCTCGCCCCGGCGGAGATCTGGGGAAGCTGAGGCCAAGGCTCAAAACCCCAGGGCCTCGAGGAGGACCCGCACGCGGAAGCCCAAAAGCTCCTCGGGACCATACGCCTGGTGCGCCCGCTCGGCCACGCCCCGCTCCAGGGGGGCAAGGGCGAGGACGGCGTGGAATGGCTGGATCCAGTCCAATGGAAACCCGCCCCCGGCGTAGAGGAGGAGGTCGGCCCTAAGGGCCAAGGCGGCGCCCTCTTCCCGCCGCAAGGCCACGTGCCCCCTGGCCCTTTGGGGCAGGCGGGCCAGGAAGCCGTCCCCCTCGGCGAAGCTGGGCGCCACCACCGAGACCTGGCCCAAGGCCCTTAGAAAAGGGGCCAGGGAAGGGCGCAAGGGGCCAAGCCAAAGGGCCCTGGCCCCGGGAAAGTGGGCGGAGAGGAGGCGCTCCAGGGCCAGCCCCTCGGTGTAGTGGCCGTAAAGCCCGGAGAGGGCGGGCACCACCAGGTCCACCAGGCCGCCCGCCTCCGCCTCGGCCTCGAGGCGGACCCCCTCGGGCGGGGGCAGGGCTTCCTCCAGGGCCATCCCGGCGAAGTCCAGGGGGGCCAGGCAGGAAAGCGCCCCGAAGGGGTCCCCCTCCACGGGGTAGGGAAAGAGCGGCAGGCGCAGGGCGGCCACCTGGGCCAAGAGGTGGTGGAAGAAGGGGGAGGACCCCCTGTGGGCCACCGCCAGGGGCCTGGCCTTGGAGTAAAGGGGCCAGACCACGGGTCCCTCCTAGGCCGGGCGCAGGTCGGCGTACTTGAGGGAGAGGCGCTTCAGGCCCACCCCCTCAAAGTGCACCGTCACCTCGTCCCCCGCCGCCGCCACCACCGTCCCCGGGCCGAAGCGGGGATGGACCACCCTCTCCCCTCCCCTAAAGGCCCCCGGCAGGGCCCGGTGGGGGGGCGGGGTGGGCCTTTGGCGGTAGGGGTCGTAGAGCTCGTAGAGACCTTCCTCCACCTCCTCCAGGAAGCGGCTCGGCCGGGTGGCCTCGAGGCGGCCGTAGACCTCCCGCTCTTCGGCGTAGGAAAGGTAAAGCCTTTCCTGGGCCCGGGTTACCCCCACGTAGAAGAGGCGGCGCTCCTCCTCCAGGCCCTCGAGGGTGCTTAGGGAGTTGCGGTGGGGAAGAAGCCCCTCCTCCACCCCCACCAGGAAGACCACGGGGAACTCCAGCCCCTTGGCGTTGTGCAGGGTCATGAGGGCCACCTTCCCCTGGGCCTCCCCCGGCTCCTCGGCCCGGGCGGTGAGGGCCACCTTGTCCAGGAAGTCCTGGAGGTCCTCGGCCTCGCGGGCGGCCCTGAGGAGCTCCTCCACGTTCTCCAGGCGGTCCTCGGCGTCTTCGGGGTAGGCCTCCTTGAGGTAGGCGGGGTACTCGGTGGCCAAGAGGAGGTGGCGGAAAAAGGCCTCCGCCGAGCCCAGAGCCAGGTCCTGAAGCTCTTCCAAGAGGGCGAGGAAGTGCCGGACGGGCTCGGGCCGGGGAAGGAGGGAGGCCCCCTCCCGCAAGGCATCCAAGAGGGGCAGGCCCCTCTCTCGGGCGAAGGCCTCCACCTTGGCCACCGTGGCCGGGCCGATGCCCCGGGGAGGCGTGTTCAGGACCCGCTTGAGGCTCACGGCGTCCAGGGGGTTCAGGCTCAGGCGGGCGTAGGCCAGGAGGTCCTTCACCTCGGCCCTTTCAAAGAACCCTACCCCCCCCACCACCCGGGCCGGGATCCCCCGCCCTGCCAGGGCCTGCTCCAACAGGCGGCTTTGGGCGTTGGTGCGGTAGAGCACCGCCACCCGGTCAAAAGGAGGGCCCAGGCGGGCGATCTCCTCGGCCACGAAGCGGGCCTCGTCGCGGGCGCTTTCCGCCCGGTAAAGCCGCACGGGTTCGCCCCCCCGCTTCACCGGGCGCAGGGTCTTCTCCAGGCGAAGGGCGTTCTTGGCGATAACGGCGTTGGCGAAGCGCAAAATGGCCTCGGTGGAGCGGTAGTTCTCCTCCAGGCGGTAGACCTTGGCCGAGGGGTAGTCCCGGGTGAAGTCCAGGATGTTCTTGATATCCGCCGCCCTAAAGGAGTAGATGCCCTGATCCGGGTCCCCCACGGCCATGAGGTTGGCCTCCTCCCCGGCAAGAAGCCGGGTGAAGCGGTACTGCACGGGGCTCGTGTCCTGGTACTCGTCCACGTGGATGAAGCGGGCCCGCTTCCTTACCCGCTTCAGGACCTCGGGGTCCCCCTCCAGAAGCCTCAAGGCGTAAAGGAGAATGTCTCCGAAGTCCAAGGCCCCCTGGGCCCTTAAGGCTTCTTGGTAGCGGAGGAGCACGTCCAAAAGCCTTCCCCGGGAAAGGCCGGCGTAGAACTCGGGAAGCTCCTCGAGGAGGCTCTCCGGGGCTACCCCCCGGTTCTTGGCCCGGTCCAGGAGGCCCTTGATGGGCCCGGGCTTGGCGGCGAGGCCCAGCTCCTTGAGCACCTCCTTGAGGAGGGCGCTCTGGTCGTCCTCGTCGTAGACCACGAAGCCCGGAGGGAGCCCGGCCCGCTCCCCGTAGGCCCGGAGGATGCGCAAAGCGGCGGCGTGGAAGGTGGAGACCCAGACCTCCCCCGCCCCCCGCACCATGGCCTTGAGCCGCTCCCGCATCTCCTCGGCGGCCTTGTTGGTGAAGGTCACCGCCAGGATCTCCGAGGGGAAGACCCCCCGCCGGGCGACCAGGTAGGCCACCCGGTGGACCACGGTGCGGGTCTTGCCGCTGCCCGCCCCCGCCACCACCAGAGCGGGCCCCTCAAAGTGGAGAACCGCCTGGCGCTGGGCCTCGTTCAGGGAGGAAAGGAGGGCCTCGTCCACGGGGGTGAGTGTACCACGGGGTAGACTCTAAGGCATGGAGCTCTACCCCACCCGAGAAGGCTTTCTGGGTGAGCTGGCCAAGGGCATAACCTTTAGGGAAGTTGCCCGGATCGCGGCGGGCTTTGGCCAAAGGCTCCTAAAGGAGGGCAAAGACCAGGTGGTGGTGGGCCACGACGCCCGCTTCCTGGCCCGGGAGATGGCCGAGGAGGCCGCGGGGGTGCTCTCGGGGATGGGCCTAAAGACCCACCTCCTCCAGGGGCCCGCGCCCTTTCCCCTCTTTGGCTACGCCCTCCACGCCCGGGAAGCCGCCGGCCTCTACCTCACGGCGGGCCGCAAGCCCCCCCGCTTCCAAGGGGTCAAGCTCCGCCTGGAGGCGGGAAAGCCTCTTCCTGGCGAAGACCTCGCCCTGCCCGAGGCCCCTCCCGAGGCCCGGGGAGGCTATATCCCCCTGGACCTCAGGAAGGCGTACCTGGATCTTCTCCTGCGAAGCGCCGAGGGAGTACCCAAGGAGCGCCCGGGGGTGGTCTACCTGGACGCCATGGGGGGAGCTGGCGGGGGGCTTTTGGGGCAGGCCTTCAAGGCCCTGGGGCTGAAGGCCGAGCTCCGGGAACTCCACAGCCTCCCCCACCCTCTCTTCTACGGGGTGGACCCCGACCCCAGGCCGGAAAACCTGAAAACCCTCCTCGCCCTCCTCAAGGCAGCGGAACCCCCGGCCCTGGGCTTCGCCCTGGACGGGGACGCCGACCGGCTCGCCGTCTACCGGGTGGGGGGGGAGGCCGTGGGCGAGGAGGAGGTCCTAAAGGCGCTCCGGGAGGCCCTGGGGGGCCTCGAGGTCCAAGGGGACGGGGAGGGGGGCTTCCTCTTCCCCTGGCACCTCCCGGAGAAGGACCCCTACCTGGCGGCCCTCCTCCTCCTCAAGGTCCTCCTATGAGGGAGCTCCTTCCTGGCCTCTACCTCCTGCCCGTCCCCATCCCCTACCCCCTGAAGACGGTGAACCTCTACCTCCTGAAGGGGAAGGAAGAGGTCATCCTGGTGGACAGCGCCCTGGCCACCCGCACCGCCCGGGGCACCCTGGAGCTCTACCTGGCTGAGCTTGGGCTTTGCTTCACCGACGTGAACGCCGTTCTCCTCACCCACCACCACCCGGACCACTACGGCCTGGGAGGCCTTTTTGAGGGGCTCGGGGCCAGGGTTTACCTCCACGAGGAGGAACTCTCCCGGGGGCACCGCTTCTGGCGGGAACCCGAGGCCTTTGAGGCGGCCTCCTGGCGGCTCTTCCTGGACCACGGCACCCCGGAGGAGGCCCTTTTGGGGATCCGGGAAACCATGGCCAAGACCCGGGAGCGGGTCCACCCGCCGCGAAACCCCCTCCCCCTAAAAGACGGGGAGGTCCTGGAGCTTTCGGGAAAGCGCCTTCGGGTCCTCTGGACCCCGGGGCACGCCGACGGGCACGCGGCCTTTTTCCTGGAGGAGGAGGGGGTGCTCCTCGCGGGGGACGCCCTCCTGGAGCGGGTTTCCCCCAACGTGGGCCTGTGGGCCTACACCCGGGCAAACCCCCTGAAGGACTTCTTCTACTCCCTAAGGCGCCTGGCGGAGCTTCCGGCCCAGGTGGCCTACGCCGGCCACTTCGGCCCCATCCCCCAGGTAAAAAGGCGGGCGGAGGAGCTTCAAGCCCACCACGAGGCGCGCCTTCAGGCCCTCCAGAGCCTCCTGGACCATCCCCAGGACGCCTGGTCCCTTTCCCTCAAGCTCTTCCCCCAGGAGCTGGACCCGGCGGGCCGCCGCTTCGCCTTCGCCGAGACCCTGGCCCACCTGGAGTACCTCCGGGCCGAGGGCCGGGTGGGGCGGGAGGGCCCCCCCTACCGCTACTTCCGCGCCTAGGCGTCGGGAAGAAGGGAGGCTCCCGCCCAAAGAGCCTCAGTCCAGGACGAAGCGGTCCTCGGTCTCGTGCAGGCGCACGCGGTGGACGATGCGCTGGTCCTGGCCGCTTTGGCCATCCGTCATGGCCACCACGGTCACGTAGGGGCGCAAGGGGCTCCTAAGCACCTTCTTGGTGAGGGTCTCCTCCACCTGGAAGATCCCGGCGGAGTTGTTCATGAGGACCTGGATCTCCACCGGCACCTTCTCCCCCTTGAGGATGCGCACCTCGTCCACCGCCAGGGCGCTGATGGAGTGGATGTCAATGCTCCCAAGCTGGAAGGCCTTCCGGCCCCGGCCCTTGGTGATGTCGGTGCCGTCGGCCACGGCGGTGATCCCCGCCTCTATGGTCAGGGGCTCCGGGGAGAGGTCGTGGCTGTAGATGCCGTGGAGCATGAGGGCCCGGAGGGCGGTGCGCTGCTCAGGGTCGGGGTAGATCCTCTCCAGGATGCGGTTCAGGATGGGGAGGGCCAGGGTCACCCCGAAGGCCTCGTGGTGCTCCCGGTGGACCTGGTTGCCCAGGTCGTGGAGCATGGTGGAGAGGAGGACCACCACGTAGGCGTCCTCCAGCTCCCCCGCCCCCGACTCCACCGTGTCCAGCCGCACCCCGGCCTCGGCCAAAAGGCCCAGGATGGCCACCCCTGCCGCCCCCGTGAGGAGGGCGTGGACCCGGCCGTGGTCGTTGTAGCCCAGCTTGCGCATGGTGAGGTAGTTGGCCATGTTCCACCCGGCGCGGGCCTCGGGGTCTTGGATGAGGAGCTCGTAGGCCCTGAGGGCCTTGGGGAAGGCCTTGAGCCGCTCCCTTATGGCCTGGTCGGCCTCGGCGTAGAGCTTGGCCTTGGGGCTCGCTACGTGGACGATGCGCTCCTCGGTCATGGGCACCCCTAAGCCTACCTCGCCCCGCGGGGGTGGAGGGGGAGCTCGGCCACGGGGGGCTACTCCCCCTTGAAGTTAGGGGCGCGCTTCTCCAGGAAGGCCCGCACCCCCTCCTTCATGTCCTCGGTGGCCGCGGCGTAGCCGAAGAGGTCGGCCTCTATTTCCAGGGCCTCGGCCAGGTCCAGGCCCTCGCCCCGCACCACGCTCTCCTTGGCCAGGGCCAGGGCGACGGGGGCGTTTTTCAGGATCTTCTGGGCGAGCTTCTTGGCCTCCTCCAGGGCGTCCTCCGCCACCCGGTTCACGAGCCCAAGGAAGAGGGCCTCCTCCGCGTCCACGTGCCGCCCGGTGAAGATGAGGTCCAGGGCCCGCCCTCGGCCGATGAGGCGGGGCAGGCGCTGGGTGCCGCCGAAGCCGGGAATGAGGCCCAAGCCCACCTCGGGGAGGCCAAGCCTAGCGGTCTTGGCGGCCACCCTGAGGTCGCAGGCCAGGGCGAGCTCCAGGCCCCCGCCCAGGGCGTAGCCGTTGATGGCGGCGATGGTGGGGACGGGGAGGGCGGCGATTTCGGCGAAGACCCGCTGGCCGAAGAGGGCGTACTCCCGGCCCATAAAGGGGTCCTTGATGGCCGCGATCTCCTTCAGGTCCGCCCCCGCGGCGAAGGCCTTCCCCTCCCCGGTGAAGATGACCGCCCGGACCTCGGGGTCCTGCTGGACCAGCTCGGGGACCTCGGCGAGCTCCTCCAGGAGGCTCTGGGAGAGGGCGTTTAGGGCCTCGGGCCGCTTCAGGGTCACCAGGGCGATGCCCTCCTCCACCTCGTAGCTGAGGTGCTCAAACTCCGGGATCTCCAGGACGAACTCGTGTTCGTGCTCGTGCTCCATGGCTCAAACCTCCAGGATGGCCTCGAGGGCCACCTCCACCATACGCCGAACGCCCTCTTGGAGGACCTCTTTAGGGGCGAGCTCCGGGTCGCCGATGCGGTTGGAAACGGTCAGGATGGCCCCCGTCCGCACCCCCCGCATCCTTCCGAGGAGGAAAAGGGCGCTGGCCTCCATCTCAAAGGCGAGGACGCCGTAGCGGGCCCAGGCCTGGGCCTCCTCGGGGGTGGTGGCGTAGAAGGCGTCCTCGCTGGCAATAAGCCCCACCCGGTGGGGGTAGCCCAAGGCCTCCGCCTTGGCCCAGAGGGCCCGGAAGACCTCGGGGTCGGGCACCGGGGCGTAGGGGCGTCCCTCCAGGTACTGCCGGGTGGTGCCGTCCAAGGGAACGGCCCCCTGGGCCACGAGGAGCTCCCCCAGGGCGAGGTCCGAGGAGGCGGCCCCCGCCGTCCCCACCCGGACCAAGACCCGGGCGCCGAGCCGGACCAGCTCCTCCACCACGATGGCCGCCGAGGGGGTGCCCATCCCCGTGGTCTGGACGGAGACGGGCACGCCCTGGTAAAGGCCCGTGTACCCCCAAAGCCCCCGGTGGTCGTTGTACCGCCTCGGGTTTTGCAAAAAGGTCTTGGCGATCCACTCCGCCCGGCCCGGATCCCCCGGGAGCAGGACGCGCTCCGCCACGTCCCCGGGATGGGCGCGCACGTGGATGGGGCTCATACCGCCTAAGGATACACCAGGCGCAGGGCCGGGAAGCCCTCCACCAGGGCCTCGTCGTGGGTGGCCAGGACCAGGGCCGCCCCCACCTCCGAGGCGAGCCCCCGCATGAGCCCAAGGACCTCCCGGGCCTGGCGGCGGTCCAGGCTCGCCGTGGGCTCGTCGGCGAGGAGGAGCCTCGGCCTCAGGTAAAGGGCCCGGGCCACGGCCACCCGCTGCCTCTCCCCCCCGGAAAGCCTTTGGGGAAGGAAGTGGGCCCGCTCCTCGAGGCCAAGCCTAGCCAAAAGGGAAAGGGCCCAGGCCCTGTCCACGCGGCCCGCGAGATACCCAGGGGCCAGGACGTTCTCCAGGGCCGTGAGCTCGGGGAAGAGGAAGTGGTGCTGGAAAACGAGCCCCAAGAACCTTAGCCGCCTGGAAGCCAGACGGGCCTCGGGAAGGCCCCGGATGGCCTCGCCTTCCCAGAAGACCTCCCCTTCCTGCAGGGGAAGAAGCCCGGCCAGGAGGTGAAGCAGGGTGGTCTTGCCGCTCCCCGAGGGCCCGAGCACGGCCAGGGCTTCCCCCCTAGCCAAGGCGAAGGACACCCCCCGGAAGAGGAGCCCATTCCCATAAGCAAAGCCTAACCCCCGCACCTCCAGCACCGGGCGCACCTTCTCATCCTCTAGGCAAAGGATGAAGCTTCGGTTAGAGTAGGGCCGATGACCTTAAGCCCCCTTTTCCAGGACCTCGGCCCAGAGGAGGTGGCTCTGGCCCTGAGCTACTTCCTCCGCCTGGCCTACCCCAAGGGGAAGGTCCTCTTCCACCAGGGGGACCTGGGCCAGAGCCTGTACCTGGTGGAAAGGGGAAGGGTGCGGCTCTACCGCATCCACCTGGGCGGGCAGGAGAAGACCCTGGGCGTGGTGGGGCCGGGAGGGGTCTTCGGGGAAATGAGCCTCCTGGACGGGGGCGAGCGGAGCGCCAGCGCCGTGGTGGAGGAGGAGGCCTCCCTTCTCGTCCTCTACAGGGAGGCCTACCTCGGCCTCCTCCGCCGCCTTCCCCTCTTCGCCCACAACCTGGCCCGCCTCCTGGCCCACCGCCTCAGGGAAGCGGACCTGGAGCTGGACCTCTTGGCCTTTGAGGATGCGGAAAGCCGCGTGGCTTACGCCCTCTTAAAGCTCCTGCGCCAGGGGTACGGCCCGGAGCTCCGCCTGCGCCACCAGGACCTGGCGCACCTGGCGGGAGCCAGCCGGGAGACGGTCACCCGGGTCCTGCACGCCCTCCGGGACCAAGGGGTGGTGCGCCTGGCCCCCGGAGTGGTGGAGGTGGTAAGCCCAGGGCTTTTGGAAGAGCTGGCCTTTGGCCTGGTGTAAGGAGGAAGCATGCGCTTACGGGTGGACCCTTTGCCCACGGAAGAGCTGGTGTACCCCGATGTGGTCCTGGTGGTGGACGTGATCCGCTCCACCACCACGGCGGTGGCCCTCCTGGAAGCGGGAGCCGAGGCCCTTTACTGGGTGGCGGACCTCGAGGCCGCCCGGGCCTTCAAGGACGCCGACGTCCTCCTGGCGGGGGAGGCGGGGGGGCTCAAGCCCCCCGGCTTTGACCTGGGGAACTCCCCCAGGGAGGCCCTAGAGGCCCCGGTGGGGGGGAGGATCGTGGTCATGAGCACCACCAACGGCACCAGGGCCGCCCACGCCGCCGCCAAGACCGCCAAGCACGTCCTCCTGGCCTCCCTCTACAACGCCCACGCCGCCGCCCGCAAGGCCTTAGAGCTCGCCACGGAGGAGGTGGCCATCCTCTGCGCCGGGAAGGAAGGGCGGGCGGGCCTGGACGACCTCTACACCGCCGGGGTCTTAGCGGAGTACCTGGGGCTTCTTAGGGAGGTGGAGCCCGAGGACGGGGCCCGCATCGCCCTCGCCCTCAAGCGGGCCTACCCGGATCCCCTGGAGGCCCTCGGCCTCTCCGCCGCCGCCCAGGCCCTCAAGGGGGTGGGCCTCGAGGCCGACGTCCCCTTCTGCGCCCAGGTGGCCAAAAGCCCCTTGATCCCCCTCCTCTCGGGGCGCGTGGGGGAGGCCCTCATCTTCAAGGGAAGCCTCCCGGGCCAGAGCTAGAGGCTGTCGTAAAAGAGTGGTATCCTTAAGGGGTGACTCTTACTGGACTTACGCGGCCTCCACCTGCACCGGTAACAGAGGGCTCAAATCCAGGCTCAGCTTACCCGCGATGAGTCTCCGTCGGCATTGGTAGAAGCTCAACTTCAGCCGCTCCCGCTGACACTCAATGAGCCCATAGGCCACCAACCCCAAGGCCAGATGGGCCAACAACTTGGCCCTACGCCAGTGCCGATGCCCACTCCACCCCAGCTCCTGCTGAAGCCCCCGGAAAATCTCCTCAATCGCTTGCCTCAACCGGTAAACCTCCCGCATCCCCGAGTTCCACCACCCCTCCCGATTCGTCCCGTAAAACTTCCCCCCGCGCTTCAGCACCCCCACGGCAAAGGTCAGGCCCCGCAGCCTCCCCGCCTTCACCCAACGGGTACCCCCATGCCTCCTGAGCTGGACACCGTCCAGCACACGGTTAGACCTGAGCCTCGTGACAAAGTCACGCCGTAGGCGTAGCTTGTGGCCAGCCGTGGGCCCGTGTCCCGCATCTTCTTCAGGCCCAGCTTGCCCGAGCGGTAGCGCCCGATGAGGACGTCGTCCAGGATGAGGTAGCCCCCTTCCAGGCCGCCGAGGTCTCGGCAGAGCTTTAGGGAGAGCTCAAAGAAGAAGGCCAGGGGTTGGGGCTAAAGCTCCAAGATACGGGCTTCGCCCGTGACCTAGAGCGCGCAGAACGGGCTGTGGTATCCGCAAGGTGTTCCCCATGGGGGAAGCAGCTTCATTGGGCCTCCCTAGTCACCGGCTGCTTTCCCGTAGGGAAACATCTTGAGGCCCATTTTATCGGGGATCTTCAACACCGCGTAAGTCCAGTGGGAAGTCGTGGACGATGGGGAGGCCGTCCTGGGAGGCCAGCATGACGCCTTGGATTTCTGGCACGGCGGTTCGGAGGTTGCGGACGAGGGTGAGGAGTTCTTCTTGCCTTATAGTTTCACCTCGCTTTAGTCCAGGGAGAGGAGGATGTGTTCTATTTTGCCGAAGAGGCGGTAGGCCTGGTTGAGGAGGTTTTGGGCGGTGGTTGTGTCGCCTTCTAGCATGCGTTTGACGGCTTCTTCGGTGACCTGGTGGAAGGTTTCGTGGAGGGTGGCGAGTTCTTGGAGTTCGGGTTTATGGGGGTAGCGTTCTTGGGCTTCGCCGGCGAGCCAGCGTCCGAGGGAGCAGTCGGTAGGGGGTGTGAGGGGTGGGGGAGGCCCCCCCTCCTCCAGGTAGCGCGCCACCCTCTCTAGGTACTGCATGTGGCCGAGAATCGCGGTTTCCAGCACGCTCCCATCACCTCCTATCCAGGCTATTCTAACCCAAGTTGCTACCTATCCCTGGGCCTGAAAAAATGGTGGCCGCTATGCTTTCGCGCGTCATAGCGGCCTAGAACGTACGCCCTTCGGGCGTGACCTGCATTATAGACGACGC
>NZ_JBWGQW010000043.1:0-2223 GCF_056332225.1 Thermus sp.
CACCTGGTGGGGCCCCACGGGGACCTCGGCCCTGCCCTCCCTAAAGCGCCTAAGGAAGAGGTTCCCGTACCCCGCCACCAGGCCAAGCCCCCCGGCGGCCATGAGGCTTCCGTCCAGGCTCTCCTGGAAGGGGAGGGGGAAGCCCAGGGCCCAAGAGGCCAAGAGCCCCAGGAAGAGGAGGCCATAGGTTAGGGGGTCGGGAAGTTCAAAGGTGTCCAGGTCTATGAAGGCGAGGGCCACCAAAAAGGCCAGGAAGAGGAAGACGAGGAAAGCCTCCACCCCCGGGGGATAAAAGAGGCTCGCCAGGAGGAAAAGGCCCCCGGTGAGGGCCTCCACCAGGGGATAGCGGGGGGAGATGGGATGGCCGCAGTAGCGGCACCGCCCCCTTAGGGCGAGGTAGGAGAGGACGGGGACGAGGTCCAAAGGCCCCAGGCGGTGGCCGCAGTGGGGGCAGCGGGAAGGGGGAAAGGCCAGGGACTCCCCCCGGGGGAGGCGGTGGACCACCACGTTGAGGAAGGAGCCCACCGCAAGGCCCAGGACCAGGGCGAAGAGAGGCCACATAGGGGCATTCTACGGGGTGGCCCGGCTTTCACAGCGCTTTGAAAGGTTTGGGTGTAGGATGGCCCCGTGACGCCGGAAACCGCCTACCAGAACCTCCTGGAGTTTCAGAGGGAGACCGCCTACCTGGCCTCTTTGGGCGCCCTCGCCGCCTGGGACCAGCGCACCATGATCCCGAGGAAGGGGCACGAGCACCGGGCGAGGCAGATGGCGGCCCTGGCCCGGCTCCTCCACCAGCGCATGACCGACCCCAGGATCGGGGAGTGGCTTGCGGCGGTGGAGGGAAGCCCCCTGGTGCAGGACCCCCTCTCCGACGCCGCGGTGAATGTGCGGGAGTGGCGCCAGGCCTACGAGAGGACCCGGGCCATCCCCGAGAGGCTCGCCGTGGAGCTCGCCCAGGCGGAAAGCGAGGCGGAGAGCTTCTGGGAGGAGGCGAGGCCCAGGAACGACTGGCAGGGCTTTCTGCCCTACCTTAGGCGGGTCTACGCCCTCACCAAGGAGAAGGCGGAGGTCCTCTTCGCCCTCCCCCCGGCCCCCGGGGACCCGCCCTACGGCGAGCTTTACGACGCCCTCCTGGACGGGTACGAGCCGGGGATGCGGGCCAGGGAGCTCCTTCCCCTCTTCGCCGAGCTCAAGGAGGGCCTGAAGGGGCTCCTTGACCGGATCCTGGGAAGCGGGAAACGGCCCGACACCGCCCTCCTCCACCGCCCTTACCCCGCCGAGGCCCAGAGGCGCTTCGCCCTGGAGCTCCTTGGGGCCTGCGGCTACGACCTCGAGGCCGGCCGCCTGGACCCCACCGCCCACCCCTTTGAGATCTCCATCGGCCCCGGGGACGTGCGCATCACCACCCGCTACTACGAGGACTTCTTCAACGCGGGCATCTTCGGCACCCTCCACGAGATGGGGCACGCCCTCTACGAGCAGGGCCTGCCCAAGGAGCACTGGGGCACCCCGAGGGGGGAGGCGGTCTCCTTGGGGGTCCACGAGTCGCAAAGCCGCACCTGGGAGAACCTGGTGGGCCGCTCCTTGGGCTTTTGGGAGCGCTTCTTCCCCCGGGCCCAGGAGGTCTTCCCGAGCCTGAGGGACGTGCGCCTTCAGGACTTCCACTTCGCCGTCAACGCCGTGGAGCCCTCCCTCATCCGGGTGGAGGCGGACGAGGTCACCTACAACCTCCACATCCTGGTGCGCCTGGAGCTGGAGCTCGCCCTCTTTAGGGGGGAGGTTGCCCTCGAGGACTTCCCCGGGGCTTGGGAGGAGAAGTACCGGGCCTATTTGGGGGTGGCCCCCAGGGACTACAAGGACGGGGTCATGCAGGACGTGCACTGGTCCGGGGGGCTTTTCGGCTACTTCCCCACCTACACCCTGGGCAACCTCTACGCCGCCCAGTTCTTCCAAAAGGCCGAGGCCGAGCTCGGCCCCCTGGAGCCCCTCTTCGCCCGGGGCGACTTCCAGACCTTCCTGGACTGGAGCCGAAAGCGCATCCACGCCGAGGGGAGCCGCTTCCGCCCCAAGGCCCTGGTGGAGCGGGTCACGGGAGAGGCCCCGAGCTCCAGGCCCTTCCTGGACTACCTGGAGCGGAAGTTCGGGGCGCTTTACGCCCTCTAGGCGCCCACGCTTTCAAAGAGGAAAAGCCCCAGCAGGAAGCCCAAGCCCCCCCATGGGCAG
>NZ_JBWGQW010000043.1:2320-12740 GCF_056332225.1 Thermus sp.
GGGCGCTTTACGCCCTCTAGGCGCCCACGCTTTCAAAGAGGAAAAGCCCCAGCAGGAAGCCCAAGCCCCCCCATGGGCAGGGTCACCCCTTCTTGGTCCAGCGCCCGCTGTCCCGGGAGCGGTACTTCTCCATGGCCCTGAGGAAGGCCTCCTCGAGGTCAATCCCCTCCCGGTTGGCCAGGGAGATGAGGACGAAGAGGAGGTCGGCGAGCTCCTCGGCGAGGTCCCCTTCCTCCTCCCCCGGCTTCGGCCTCTTGCCGTGGCGGTGGGCCAGGACCCGGGCCACCTCCCCAAGCTCTTCCGTGAGGCGGGCCAGCATGAGGAGGGGAGGGAAGTAGCCCTCCTGGAAGGAGGAGATCCAGGCGTCCACCCTTTCTTGGGCCTCCTTGAAGGTGAGCACGGCTACACCCCCGCCACGAAGGCGGCGAGGAGGCGCACCGCCCGCTCCACGTCCTTGAGGTCCACCATCTCCACGGGGGAGTGCATGTAGCGCAAGGGGATGGAGACGATCCCCGTGGGGACGCCCTCCCGCACCTTGGCCACCTCGTCGGCGTCGGTGCCGGACCAGCGCCCGTGGGCGTGGAGGGTGTAGGGGAGGCCCTCCCGCTCCGCCGCCTGCCTCAGGCCCCGGAAGACCTCCTTGTCCACGAAGGGGCCGATGTCCAGGACCACCCCCCGGCCGAGCTCCGCCTCCCCCACCTGGGCCTTGTCCATGCCCGGGGTGGCGCTGTCGTGGTGCACGTCCACCACCAGGGCCAGGTCGGGGTTTTCCCGGAAGGCGGCGGTCCTCGCCCCGTAGGCCCCGATCTCCTCCTGCACCGAGCCCACGGCCACCACCTCGGCGGAGGTCCTGCCCTCGAGGAGCCTCAGGGCCTCCAGCACCACGAAGGCCCCAAGGCGGTTGTCCAGGGCCTTGGAGACGAGCCTCTCGCCCAAAAGCCGCCTTGGGGCCTGGTCCAAGACCCCTACCGCCCCCACCTCGAGGTGCTCCAGGGCCTCCTCCCGGCTCCCCGCCCCGATGTCGGCGAAGAGCTCGGAGAGCTCCACCGCCTTCTTCCGCTCCCCCTCCTTCAGCACGTGGATGGCCTTCCGGCCCACCACCCCGAGCACGTGCCCCCGCTTGCCCAAGAAGCGCAGGCGCTGGCCCACCAGGACCTGGGGGTCCCAGCCCCCGAGGGGCTTGAGGCGCAGGAAGCCCTTCTCCTCCACGTGGCTCACGATGACCCCGATCTCGTCCAGGTGCCCGAGGAGGAGGACCTTGGGCTTCCCCCCGGGGTGGATGCGGGCGTAGGCGTTGCCGTGCCGGTCCCGTTCCGCCTGGGCGAAGGCGCGGGCCCGTTCCAGGAAGACCTCGGCCGCCTCCTCCTCAAAGCCCGAGGGCCCCACGGCGAGGAGGAGCCTTTCCAGAAACTCCAGGTCGGGCGCGTAGTCCATGCCCCAAGCTTACAATGCCCCCATGAGGTCCTTAGCCCTCATCGCCCACGACGCCAAGAAGGAGGAGATGGTGGCCTTCTGCCAGCGGCACCGGGATCTCCTCTCCCGCTTTCCCCTCCTCGCCACCGGGACCACGGGGAAGCGCATCGCGGAGGCCACGGGGCTTTCCGTGGAGCGGGTCCTCTCGGGGCCCTTGGGGGGCGACCAGCAAATCGGGGCCCGGGTGGCGGAGGGCCGGGTCCTGGCGGTGATCTTCCTGCAGGACCCCCTCACGGCCAAGCCCCACGAGCCCGACATCCAGGCCCTGATGCGGGTGTGCAACGTGCACGGGGTGCCCCTGGCCACCAACCTGGCCGCCGCCGAGGCCCTTTTGGCCTGGCTCGGCTCCTTGGCCTAGAGGGCCCTGCGGTAGGCCAGGGCCTCGGCCACGTGGGCCTCCTCCACCCTTTCCGCCCCCTGGAGGTCGGCCACGGTGCGGGCCACCCGGAGGAGGCGGTCGTAGCTTCGGGCGGAGAGGAGCATCCGCTTGGCCGCGGCCTGGAGGAGGGCCTCGGCCTCGGGGGTGAGGCGGGCGTGCTCCCTTAGGGCCCTTCCGGATAGCTCCCCGTTGGGGCGGCCCTGGCGGGCGAGCATCCGCTCCCGGGCCCTTAGGACCCGCTCCCGCACCGCCTCCGTGCCCTCCCCTTCCGGGGCGCGGGCGAGCTCCAGGGAGGTGAGGCGGGGCACCTCCACCACCAGGTCAAAGCGGTCCAGGAGGGGCCCCGAGATGCGGCCCGCGTAGCGCCGCACCGCCTGGGGGGTGCAGGTGCAGGCCCTTTCCGGGTCCCCGTGCCAGCCGCAGGGGCAGGGGTTCATGGCCGCCACCAGGAGGAAGCGGGCGGGGAAGGTGAGGCTCGCCCGGGCCCGGGCGATGGTCACCACCCCGTCCTCCAGGGGCTGGCGCAGGGCCTCGAGGGCCTCCCGGGAAAACTCCGGGAACTCGTCCAGGAAGAGGACCCCCCGGTGGGCCAGGGAGACCTCCCCCGGCTTGGGGATGGCCCCGCCCCCGATGAGCCCGGCGTAGCTCACCGTGTGGTGGGGGGCGCGGAAAGGGGGGTTCCTCAGGAGGCCCCGGACGGGTTGCCCCGCCGCCGAGTGGATGCGGGTCACCTCCAGGGCGGCCTCCCGGGAAAGGGGCGGGAGGAGGAAGGGAAGGCGCCTCGCCAGCATGGTCTTCCCCGAGCCCGGGCTTCCCACCATGAGGAGGTGGTGGTACCCGGCGGCGGCGATCTCCAGGGCCCGCTTGGCCTTGGCCTGGCCTTTCACGTCCCGGAGGTCCAGGACCTCGAGGGCCTCCAAGGGGTCCTCGGGCTCGGCCCTATCCAGGGCCTCCTCGCCCTTCAGGAAGGCCACGGCTTCCTGGAGGCTTTTCGCCCCGAAGACCTCCACCCCCTCCACCAGGGCCGCCTCCTTGGCGCTCTCCTCGGGAAGGAGGAGCTTCTTCCCCTCGGCCAAGGCCCCCAGGGCCAGGTTCACCGCTCCCGGAATAGGCCTCAAGCTCCCGTCCAGGCCGAGTTCCCCCGCGAGGGCGAAAGGCGAGAGGGCCTCGAGGGGCACCACCCCTTGCGCGGCCAGGAGGCCCAGGGCGATGGGCAGGTCAAACTGGCTCCCCTCCTTCCGGAGCTCCGCCGGGGCCAGGTTCACCACCACCCGGGCCTGGGGGTAGGGGAAGCCCGCGTTCTTCAGGGCGGCCCGGACCCTCTCCCGGCTCTCCTCCACCGCCTTGTCGGGGAGGCCCACCAGGGCGTAGGTGGGAAGGCCGGGGCTTACGTCCACCTCCACGGTGACGGGAACCGCGTCCAGGCCGAAAAGGGCGTAGCTCCGCACCTGGGCCAGCATGGAGGGAGTTTACCACAAACTTGTTAGTTTTCGGGGATGAGGGGGCTAAGCTAACACGCCAGATGAAGGGTAACCTTTAGGCTTTGGATGGACCTATAATGGTCGGAGGTGAAGGGGAGCCACAAGAAGGCATATAACAAAATCCGCCGGGCCCTGGAGGAGCGGCGCGCCCTTTTGGACCGCTTTGGCGGAATGAAACTGGACCTTATCCAGGTGGCTAACGAAGAGTGGTTGTACATGCTCCAGGAGGACACCCGCCACTCCTTGGCCATAGAAGGGTATTTCGCCGATGAGCGGGAGTTGCGCCAGGTGCTTAGGGGCCGAAAAGGGTCCGCGGAGGTTTTTAACTACTTTCGCACCGCTCAGTTCGTGTACGAGCAGGCGCTCCAGGACGCTCAGGAGGGGGTTTGGCACCTGGATTTGGCTTTTATCAACAACATCCACGGCCAGCTCTTTAGGGAAACACACCTGGAGCGGGAGCGGGGTAGACCTGCGGACGGGTTAGAGCGCCGCATCCAAGGAGCCAAGGTCATCCCTCCCCTCGAGGCCACGGAGTACCTCAGGGCCTTTGTACGGGTGGCCCGGCTCCTTCTGGAAGAACGGGAGTTCCTGGAAGCCATAGCGAAAATCCACACCCTTTTTGAGGCTATTCACCCTTATCGGGATGGAAATGGGAGGGTAGGCCGCCTGCTCCTCAACTATTTGGTCATCCACCAGGGCTTTCCCCCTTTGGTAGTTAAGGGGTTGAACGAGGCGGACCGGAAGCGGTACTACCAGGCCCTGGAGGGGGCGGATCGGGGGTTGCAAGCTGGTTTTCCCCCTCCCGATCCCCAGGCCCTCATCCGGTCTTTGGACCAGGGGGATTGGGTTGCCCTGGCCTCGCTTTTAGGGGAGTCCCTCCTGGCCCGGCTGGAAAAGGCTGTTGCCTTAGCCCTGATGCAGTGGCAAGACTTGAAGCCCCTGGATGGGGTGGCGCAAGATCTGGGCGTGCCTCGGCCCCAGCTTTACGTGTGGGTCAACCGGGGTCGGCTTCTGGTGTACCGCTCTGGTCGGCAGAAGCGGCCTTTTTCCCACCCTTGGCTTTTCTTGGGCACAAGGGAGCGGCCAGCGGTTCTGCCTTCCCAGCTCCCCCCTCCCCGGCCTGACTGGCGGGAGCGGGTGGCTGAACTGCAGCGGCTTCTCTTTCACCCAGACCTTTGAAGGAGGGGCAGGTAGAGGATTAGGGCCAGGAGGAGGAGGGCGAGGAGCCCGCCGAAGGCCAGGGCGTACCCCAAGGCCCCCACCGCCACCCCGAGGCCCCACTGGAGGAGGAAGGTGCCCCCGATGCCGAAGAGGTTCACCAAGGTGGTGCCCCGGCCCACCAGGTGGACCGCCACCAGCTCCCGGGCCTGGGTGAGGGTGAGGATGTTGAAGGCCCCGAAGAAACCGAGGAGGGCGTAGGCCGGGGCGAGGAGCTTGAGGAGGAGGAGAAGAAGGCCCAGGGCGAAGAGGAGGGCCGAAGCGAGGAGGACCCGGGCCGTGCCCAAGCGGTCCGCCAGGTAGCCCGAGGCGAGAAACCCCAGGACCGCAAGCCCCGAGTAGAGGAAGAGGAGGTTCCCAACCTCCAGGGCCTCGAGGCCCAGGTGGTAGGCGTAGGCCCCGGCCCAAAGCGTCTGCAGGGAGAGAAACCCTCCGGCGAAGGCGAAGGCCAAGAAGGCCACCCGGAGGAGCTTCCCGTTGCGGAGGACCTCCCGGAGGCCTCCCGGGCCCCCGTCCTTGGGCCAGGCCACCCCAGGCGGGGCGTTCCGCACCCCCAGGTAGAGGGCGAGGGCCACCAGGGCCACCACAAAAGCCCCTAGGAGGAACACCCCCCGCCAGCCCACCGCTTCCTTGAGGAGGGCGAGGGGGGTGGCGGCCAGGAGCCCCCCCGTGGCCCCGAGGCCCACGAGGAGGGTGGAGACCGTGGCGTAGTTCTTGGGAAACCACAGGCTGAAGGCCCTCATGGAGCCCAT
This sequence comes from Thermus sp., assembly GCF_056332225.1. Taxonomy (NCBI): domain Bacteria; kingdom Thermotogati; phylum Deinococcota; class Deinococci; order Thermales; family Thermaceae; genus Thermus; species Thermus sp. The sequence continues at coordinate 7,624 of NZ_JBWGQW010000043.1, forward strand.
GAGGGCCGCGGCCATCCCCACCCCGATGAGGGCCCGCCCCAGGGCGAGGAGAGCGAAGCTTTGCGCCAGGCCGAAGACCAGGCTCCCCAAGGCGGCCACCAGGAGGAGGCTCGGCGTGACCAGGCGGGGCCCCAGGCGGTCCAAGAGACCTCCCAAGGGGAGTTGCACCGAGGCGAAGGCCAGGTAGAAGAGGCTCGTCATGAAACCCAGCTCCGCCGGCCCCAAACCCAGCTCCTGGGAGAGGTCCTTGGCGAGCACCGCGTTCGCCGAACGGTAGAAGTAGGAGAGGAAATACCCCAAGGTGAAGAGAAGGAAAACCCGGACCGCCATATCACCTCCGGTTCAGGGCCACGCCCAGGAGAATCATAAGCCCGCCTAGGAAGGCCTCGGGTCTCAGGGGCTCCCCCGCCAAGGGCCAGGCGAAGAGGGCCCCGCTTAAGGGCTCCAGCATGGCCACCAGGGTGGCGGTGCGGGCGGGGAGGGTCCGCACCCCCAGGAGGAAAAGGCTGAAGGGGACCACCGTGCCCAGGGTGACCAGGTAGGCCACCGCCCCCCACTGGGCGGGGGCCAGGGCCCGCACCTCCCCCAGGTGGAGGAGGAGGAAGGGGAGGGAGAGGAGGGCCCCCACCCCCGTGGCCACCCCCAGGGCCACGAGGGGCGGGGTCTTCAGGCCGTGGGCGAAGGCGGCGTAGAGGGCGAAGGAGAGGGCGGAGAGGAGGCCGAAGGCGAGGCCCAAGGGCCCCCCTTGGAGACCCCCAGGCCCCACCACCAGGAGGTAGGCCCCAAGGAGGGCAAGCCCCACCCCCAAAAGGGCCCTCCCGGGAAGCCTCTCTCCCCTGAGGAGGGCGTGGAGGGTGAGGAGGGCGGGGGCCAAGTACTGGAGGAAGATCCCCGTGGCCACCGTGGTGGCGTGGATGGCCAGGTAGTAAAAGGCCTGGGCCCCGGAAAGGGCGAGGCCCACCCCAAGAAGCCTCCTTCCTTCCGCGGGGTGGGGCGGGCGGGCGAGGACGAGGGGCAGGAGGAGGAGGAAGCCCAGTAGGAAACGGAGGGGGATGAGGACCTCCGGGGGGATCTCCCGCATGAACCGCCCCGCCAGGGCCCCTCCCAGGCCCCAAAGCAGGGCGGCCAGGGCCACGGGGATCACCGCCTACCCCCCACCACGGCCAGGGCCACCCCCAGGAGGAGGACCAAGGCCCCCAGGAGCACCTTCACCCCGGGAAGCTCTCCGAAGAGGAGGAAGGCCAGGAGGCTCGCCCCCACCGGCTCAAAGAGGATGGCCAGGGTCACCAGGACCGGGGGGATGTGCCGGGTGGCCCAGTTGAAGCTGGTGTGGCCCACGAGCTGGGGCAGGAGGGCCATGAGGAGGAGGTAGAGGTACACGGGCCAGGGATACCCCCCGTACCCCCCGCCGAAGAGGTAGGGCAGGGGAAGCAAGAGGAGGGCCGCCGCGGTGTAGGCCACCCGCACGTAGTCCAGAAGGGAAAGCCCCCGCCTCTGCGCCTCCCGCCCCAGAAGGAGGTAAAGGGAAGCAGCCCAGGCCCCAAGCACCGCCAAGGCGTCCCCCAGGAGGGGGTTGGCGCCCCCGCTTCCTTCCGCGTCCCCCAGGCCGATGAGAAGCCCCCCGAGGAGGGCCACCCCTACCCCGAGGAGGGTGAAGAAGGAGGGCCTTTCCCGGAAGAAGAGCCAGCCCAGGAGGGTGATCCAAATGGGGTTGGTGGTGACGAGGGCGGTGCTCGCCGCCACGGAGGTGTAGGAAAGGGAGGTAATCCAGAAGGCGAAGTGGAGGGCGAGGAAGACCCCGGCGCCCACGGCCCAGGGGAGCCCGGCCCGGTCTTCCAGGGGCCTGCCCCAGCCCGGGGCCAGGAGGAGGGCGGCCAGGGCCATCCTTCCTGCGCTCATCACCAGGCTGAACGCGAGGCTTCGGTCCCCCGAGGCGGCCAAGGCCAGGCGCACCAGGATGCTCCCGAAGCTGATGGCCAGGATCCCCAAGAGGAGCACGGCGGCGATCTTTAGGCCGGAAGGCCGCATGGCGGCATTCTGCCATAGGACCGGGGGGGTGACCAGGGGGTCAGGCCACCTCCAGGGGCAAATGCCCGGGGACTCGCTGGTATACTGGCGCGGAAGGAGGTTCTATGGCGACCATCGCCGTTCCTAAAGAAAGGGCACCGGGGGAGCGCAGGGTGGCCCTGGTGCCCGAGGTGGTGGCCCGCCTGGTCAAGCAGGGGGCCAGGGTGCGGGTGGAAAGAGGGGCAGGGGAGGGGGCCTACTACCCCGACGAGGCTTACCAGGAGGCCGGGGCCGAGCTTGCGGAGCGAGGAGATCTCCTAAAGGGCGCGAATCTCCTCTTTACTGTTCAGCCTCCTTCGGAGGACCTGATTCGGGCCTTGGAGCCTGGGGCCATCGTGGTGGGCTTTGTGCAGGCCCACAAGAACGTGGAGCTGGTGAGGGCTTTGGCCGCCCAAAAGGCCACGGTGATCGCCATGGAGCTCATCCCCCGCATCACCCGGGCCCAGAGCATGGACGCCCTCTCCAGCCAGGCCACGGTGGCGGGGTACCTGGCGGCCATCCACGCGGCGAGGCTCTCTCCCCGCTTCTTCCCCATGCTCACCACGGCGGCGGGCACCATCCGCCCCGCCAAGGTGATGGTCATGGGGGTGGGGGTGGCGGGGCTCATGGCCATCGCCACCGCCAAGCGGCTGGGGGCCCAGGTCTACGCCTACGACGTGCGCAAAGCCGCCCTGGAGCAGGCCCTCTCCCTGGGGGCCAAGCCTATTGAGCTCCCCATCAGCGCCGAGGGGGAGGGGGGCTACGCCCGCGAGCTCACCGAGGAGGAGAAGCGCATCCAGCACGAGGCCCTGCGCGACCACGTGGCGGGGATGGACGTCCTCATCACCACGGCCCAGGTGCCGGGCCGCCGCGCCCCCATCCTCCTCACCGAGGACATGGTGGAGCGCTTGAAGCCCGGGACGGTGGTGGTGGACCTGGCGGCGGAGTCTGGGGGTAACTGCGTCTTGACCCAGCCGGGCGAGGTGGTGGAGGTGCGGGGGGTACGGGTCTATGGACCTCTCAACCTCCCGAGCGAGCTTTCCGTGCACGCCTCGGAGATGTACGCCAAGAACCTTCTCAACCTTTCTAGCCTGCTTATGGAGAAGGGGGAGTTCGCCCCCAAGTGGGAGGACGAGATCGTCCAGGCCGCCCTCCTCATGAAGGAGGGCGAGGTCCTGCACGGGCCCACCAAGGCCCTGTTGGGAGGTGCGTGATGGAGTTTGGCTTCTGGTCGGCGCTTTACATCTTCGTGCTCACCGCCTTCTTGGGCTACGAGCTCATCACCCGGGTGCCCGTGATCCTCCACACCCCCTTGATGTCGGGCTCCAACTTCATCCACGGCGTGGTGGTGGTGGGAGCCATGGTGGTCCTGGGCCACGCGGAGACCGGCCTGGAGAAGCTCATCGGCTTCCTGGGGGTGGTCCTGGGGGCGGCCAACGCCGCCGGGGGTTACGCGGTCACGGTGCGCATGCTGGAGATGTTTGAAAAGAAGCCCGGCAAGGGGGGTGGTCAGTGATGGACCTCATCCAGGCGGCTTACTTCGTGGTGGCCATCCTCTTCATCGTGGGTCTGAAGCGCATGGCCCACCCTACCACCGCCAAAAGCGGCATCGTCTGGGCGGGCTGGGGCATGGTCCTGGCCGTGCTCGCCACCTTCTTCTGGCCGGGGATGGGGAACCTCGCCCTCATGCTCCTCGCCCTCCTCCTGGGCTCGGCGGTGGCCTGGTGGGCGGCGGTGCGGGTGGCCATGACGGACATGCCCCAGATGGTGGCCATCTACAACGGCATGGGTGGGGGCGCCGCCGCCACCATCGCCGCCGTGGAGCTTTTGAAGGGCGCCTTTGAGAACGCGGGGCTCATGGCCCTGGCCATCCTGGGCGGCCTCATCGGGAGCGTGGCCTTCACGGGAAGCCTCGTCGCCTTCGCCAAGCTCCAGGGGATCATGCGAAGCCGCCCCATCCTCTTCCCTGGGCAGAGGGTGCTGAACGCCCTGGTCCTGGCCCTCACCCTGGTGCTGGGGCTTTCTCTCCTCTGGAACGACGCCACGGCGAGCATCGTCCTCTTCTTCCTCCTGGCCCTCCTCTTCGGCGTTCTCATGACCCTCCCCATCGGCGGCGGCGACATGCCCGTGGCCATCTCCTTCTATAACGCCTTCACCGGGATGGCCGTGGGCTTTGAGGGCTTCGCCGTGGGGAACCCGGCCCTCATGGTGGCGGGCACCCTGGTGGGGGCGGCGGGTACGCTCCTCACGGTGCTCATGGCGAGGGCCATGAACCGCTCGGTCTGGAGCGTCCTGGTGGGGGGCTTCGGCGTGGAGCAGGAGGCGGGGGAGGTCAAGGGGAGCCTCAAGCCCATTGACGTGGAAGATGCCGCCGTAATGCTGGCCTACGCGAACAAGGTGGTCTTCGTTCCCGGCTACGGCATGGCCCTCTCCCAGGCGCAACACAAGCTGAAGGAGCTTGCGGACCTCCTCGAGGCCCGCGGCGTGGAGGTCAAGTTCGCCATCCACCCGGTGGCCGGGCGGATGCCGGGGCACATGAACGTCCTCCTGGCCGAGGCCGGGGTGGACTACGACAAGCTCAAGGACCTCGAGGAGATCAACCCCGAGTTCCCCACGGTGGACGTGGCCGTGGTCATCGGGGCGAACGACGTGGTGAACCCCGCCGCCCGCCGCCCGGGAAGCCCCCTCTACGGCATGCCCATCCTGGACGTGGACAAGGCCAAGAACGTCATCGTGGTCAAGCGGGGCCAGGGGAAGGGCTTCGCCGGGGTGGAGAACGAGCTCTTCTACGCCGACAACACGAGGATGCTCTACGGGGACGCGCAGAAGGTCCTCACCGAACTGGCCCAGACCCTGAAGAAGCTCTAAGTAATCTCGCCCTCTTGTCGGCCTCACCGCAAGCAGGCCTTGCGGTGGGGTTTTCCCCTGGGGTTTCTGGGCTTGCCTTGCAAAGATTGGGGCGACGGGTGTATATCTCCCTCCTGATAGGCAAGAGAGGCTTTGCTTGCAGGGAACCAAGCCCCAAGGAGGTGCTCGCCCACGGCCTACGCCTGGCCCAAGAGGTGGCTCCA
>NZ_JBWGQW010000044.1:0-11989 GCF_056332225.1 Thermus sp.
CCTGGCGAGGGGGGGCATGACCATGCTGGTGGTGACCCACGAGATGGGCTTCGCCCGGGAGGTGGCGGACCGGGTGGTCTTCATGGACGGGGGGCAGATCGTGGAGGAGGGGCGGCCCGAGGAGATCTTCGCCCGGCCCAAGGAGGAGAGGACCCGGAGCTTCCTGCAACGGGTGCTCCACCACTAAGCCCCAGGCTCCCAAGGGCCTTCCCCGCCGTCCCGGCCGGCCCGCCCCGTTGCAAAGGTATGCACCCCTGTGGTAGCCTTGGCCCCTAAGGAGGAAGCCATGTGCGCGCCCCACGTGATGGAGCAGGTGGCCCGCTCCCTTTCCCGCAGGAGCTTCCTGGCCTCGGGCCTCGCCGCGCTTGCGGGAGCGGCCCTGGCCCAGCAGGAGGTTCAGGGCAAGGCCTTCTCCCGGGCGGTGGACCTCACCCACGAGCTCTCCCCGGAGATCCCCCTCTTCCCCGGGGCCGAGCCCATGCGCATCACCACCCTGGTCACCGTGCGCAAGAACGGCTACTACGGCAACCGCCTGGACCTCTGGGAGCACTCCGGCACCCACATGGACGCCCCCGCGCACTTCGTGGAAGGGGCCCCCACGGCGGAGAAGCTTCCCGTGAGCGCCCTCATCGCGCCTCTCGCGGTGGTCCACATCCACGGGCGGGCGGCCAAGGACCCCGACGCCCAGCTTTCCGTGGACGACATCCTGGCCTACGAGAAGCAGTACGGCCGCCTCCCCAAGGGGGCCTTCGTGGCCATGCACTCGGGCTGGGAGAGCCGGTGGCAGGACCCCAAGGCCTTCCTCAACCAGGACGCCTCCGGCACCCTCCACTTCCCCGGCTTCTCCCCCGAGGCGGCGGAGTTTTTGGTGCGCGAGCGGGAGATCGTGGGCATCGGGGTGGACACCCTCTCCCTGGACTTCGGCCCCTCCAAGGACTTCAAGACCCACGTCACCGTCCTGGGGGCGGGGAAGTACGGCCTGGAGAACCTGGCCAACCTGGCCCAGGTGCCCCCTTCGGGCGCCCTCATCTTCGTGGGAGGCCCCAAGCACAAGAACGCCTCGGGCGGGCCCGTGCGGGCGGTGGCCGTATGGTGATCTCCTGGCTCCGGGTGCCGGAGGAAGGGGAGCTTCCCGAGGAGGTGCGGGCCCTCTTCGCCCGCTTCCGGGAGAAGACGGGCTTCGTGCCCAACGTGGCCCGGGCCTTCGCCCTGAGCCCCCGCTTCCTCCTCTGGTTCCGGTACTACGACACCCTGATGCGGGGGGAGGGCCTCCTGAGCCGGGAGGAGCGGGAGGCCATGGCGGTGGCCATCAGCGGGGAGAACCGCTGCGAGTACTGCGTGGCGAGCCACAAGCGCTACCTGAAGGACCTCACCGGGGACCCCATCCTCCCCGAGGTCCTGGCGGCGAACCCGCGCCGGGCGGAGCTTCCCCCGAGGATGCGGGCCCTGGTGGACTTTGCCCTCAAGGTCACGCACCGCCACCACGAGATGACCGAGGAGGACCTTAGGCCCTTGAGGGAGGCGGGGCTTTCCGACGAGGCCATCCTCGAGGCCGCCGAGGTGGCCGCCATGTTCAACTTCACCAACCGGCTCCTGAATAGCCTCGGGTTCAAACCCAACCCGGAGTACTACGGATGAGCTTCCTGGAGTTCCGGGACGTGGCCGTGGCCTTCGGGCCCTACGTGGCGGTGGAGGGGGTAGGCCTCGCCCTTAAGGAGGGCGAGTTCGTGAGCCTGGTGGGGCCCACGGGGTGCGGCAAGAGCACCCTTTTAAACGTGGCAGCGGGCCTCCTTCCCCCAAGCCGGGGCGAGGTCTGGGTGGCGGGGGCCCCCCTCAGGGGCCTGAACCCCTTGGCGGGCTACCTCTTCCAGCAAGACGCCCTCCTCCCCTGGAAGACCGCCCTGGACAACGTGGCCCTGCCCCTGGTCTTCCGGGGCGTGCCCTGGAATGAGGCCAGGGAGCGGGCCCGGGCCTGGCTCGCCAAGGTGGGGCTCGCCCGCTTTCCCCACCGCTACCCCCACCAGCTCTCCGGGGGGCAGCGGAAGCGGGTGGGCCTCGCCCAGGTGCTCATCCAAGACCCCAAGCTCCTCCTCATGGACGAGCCCTTCTCCGCCCTGGACGTGCAGACGCGGCAGCTTATGGAGAACGAGCTCCTCAGGCTCTGGCAGGAGGACCGGAAGACCGTGCTCTTCGTGACCCACGACCTGGAGGAGGCCATCGCCCTCTCCGACCGGGTGGTGGTCATGGCCGCGGGGCCCCGCTCCCAGCCCATCGGGGAGTTCCCCATCCCCCTCCCGAGGCCCCGGGACGTGGCCGAGGTGCGGCTCACCCCGGAGTTCCTCCGCATCCACCGGGAGATCTGGGACCTCCTCCGGGGGGAGGTGATGCGGGCCCATGCGGGGGTTTAGGCTGAGGCTCTGGCAGGGGGGGCTTCTTCTGGGCTTCCTCCTCCTCTGGGAGTGGGCCTCGAGGACGGGCCGCCTTGACCCCTTCTTCTTCTCCACCCCCTCGGCCATCGCCTCCCGGGTCTTCCGCTGGTTCGCCACCGGCGAGGTCTACCCCCACCTCTACGTGACTACGGTGGAGATGCTCCTGGCCTTCGCCCTGGGCACCCTCCTCGGGGTGGCCCTGGGGCTTTGGCTTGCCCTCTCCCCGGGGGCGGCGGCGGTGCTTGAGCCCTACGTGAAGGCCCTGAACGCCATCCCCCGGGTGGTCCTCGCCCCCATCTTCACCCTCTGGTTCGGCCTCGGGATCCTCTCCAAGGTGGCCCTGGGCGTCACCCTGGTCTTCTTCGTGGCCTTCTTCAACACCTACCAGGGGGTGAAGGAGGTGCCCTCCGTGGTCCTGCAGAACGCCAGGCTCCTTGGAGCGAGGCGGGGCCACCTCCTCCGCCACGTCTACCTCCCCTCGGCGGCGAGCTGGATCTTCAGCTCCCTAAGGACCTCCATCGGCTTCGCCGTCATCGGGGCCGTGGTGGGGGAGTACCTGGGGAGCGCCGCGGGCCTCGGCTACCTCATCGCCCAGGCGGAGGGGGTCTTTGACACCACCGGGGTCTTCGCCGGGATGGCGGTCCTCATGGCCTTCGTCCTGGCGCTGGACGCCCTGGTGGGAATGGTGGAAAGGCGGCTTCTCGTGTGGCGGCCTAAAGAACGGGAAGGAGGTACGGCGTGAAGCGGATCGGGATCGGGCTTTTGCTGGTGCTCTTGGCCTTCGGCTTCGCCCAGAAGCGGGTGGTCCTGGGCGTGGGCGGGAAGACGGCGGTGGTCTACCTGCCCCTTACCGTGGTGGAGCGCCTGGGCTACTTCAAGGACGAGGGCCTGGACGTGGCGATCCAGGACCTCCAGGCGGGAAGCCGGGCCCTCCAGGCCCTCATCGGGGGAAGCGTGGAGGTGGTCATGGGCTTCTACGACCACACCATCCAGATGCAGGCCCAGGGCCGGGACATCGTGGCCTTCGTGGAGGTGGGGCGCTACCCCGCCATCGTCCTCGGGGTGCGCTCGGACCTCGCCGACCAGGTGCGGTCCATCGCCGACCTCAAGGGGCGGAAGGTGGGGGTCACCGCCCCCGGGAGCTCCACCCACTTCTTCCTCAACTACCTCCTGGTGAAAAACGGCCTCAAGCCCACGGACGTCGCCGTCATCGGGGTTTCCGTGGGCGCCCAGGCGGTGGCCGCGGTGCAGAACAAGCAGGTGGACGCCCTCTCCAACGTGGAGCCCGCCATCACCCTCCTGGAGGAGCGGGGCCTCCTCAAGGTCCTGGCGGACACCCGCACCACCAAGGGCACCCGGGAGGTCTTAGGGGGCGAGTACCCGGCCGCGGTCCTCTACACCACCCGGGCCTGGCTGGAGAAGAACCCCGACACCGCCCAAAGGCTGGTGAACGCCATGGTGCGGGGCCTCAAGTGGATGCAGGGCAAGCGCCCCGAGGAGATCGCCCAGGTCCTCCCGGAGGAGTACTTCCTGGGAGATCGGGCCCTTTACCTGAAGGTGCTCCGCAACTCCCTGGAGTCCTTCTCCCCCACGGGGCGCTTCAGCGACACCGCCCCCTTAAGGCCCCTCACGGTGCTTTCCGCCTTTGACGAGAAGGTGCGGCAGGCCCGGATAGACCTCAAGCGCACCTACACCAACGCGTTCGTGGACCGGGCCCTACAAAGCCTCAGGTAGAATCGGGGATAAGGAAAGGAGGCTGCGAATGAAGCGGCTCATGACGGTTTTATCCCTCCTGGCCCTCGGCGCCCTGGCCCAGACCTGGAACATGGCCACCCCCTACCCCCCCGGGAACTTCCACACCCAAAACATCCTGCAGTTCGTCAAGGAGGTGGAGGAGGCCACAGGCGGTAGGGTCCGGATCACCGTCCACCCCGGGGGCTCCCTCTTCCCCCACCCCCAGATCCTCCCGGCGGTGCGGAACGGCCAGGTGCAGATGGGGGAGATGCTCATGTCCCTCCTGGCCAACGAGAACCCCCTCTTTAACCTGGACTCCATCCCCTTCGTGGCCACGAGCTACGAGGACGCCTGGCGGCTCTACCAGGCCCAGCGGCCGGAGGTGGAGAGGTGGCTCGCCCAAAGGGGCGTGGTCTTCCTCTACGCCATGCCCTGGCCCCCCCAGGGGCTTTACACCAAGAAGCCCGTGAACTCGGCCCAGGACCTCAAGGGCCTGCGTTTCCGCGCCTACAACCCGGCCACGGCCCGGCTGGCGGAGCTTTTGGGCATGACCCCGGTCCAGGTGGAGGCCGCCGACATCCCCCAGGCCTTCGCCACGGGAATCGTGGAGGCCATGATCACCTCTCCCGTCACCGGGGTGGACAGCCAGGCCTGGGACTTCGCCCGCTACTTCTACGACGTGAAGGCCTGGATCCCCAAGAACATGGTGGTGATCGGGCGCCGGGCCTTTGAAAGCCTCTCCCCCCAGGACCGGGAGGCTCTCCTCCAGGCGGCCAAGCGGGCGGAGGAGCGGGGCTGGAAGCTCTCCCAGGAGCAGGAGGCCAAGGCCCTACAGACCCTGGCCCAGAAGGGCATGCAGGTGGTAAAACCCTCCCCCCAGCTCCTGGCTGACCTGAAGCGGGTCGGGCAGACCATGATCCTGGACTGGCAGCGTCAGGCGGGGGCCACGGGAATCAAGGTCTACCGCCAGTACCTGGGCCGATGAGGTTTCTGGAGGCCCTTTACCGGCTTTCCGAGTTCCTCGCCCTCCTCCTTGGGCTCTTCGTCCTCCTGGTCATCCTCGCCCAGGTGGTGGGGCGCTTTTTGGGCTTCGTGGTGCCCTCGGCCCTGGAGCTGGCGGGCTTCGCCACGGCGGGGCTCATCTTCCTGGGCCTCGCCCCCACCCTCAGGAGCGGAGGGCACATCCGGGTGGGCCTCGCCCTCCACCGCCTCTCCCCGGAACCCAGGCGTTGGACCGAGCGCCTAAGCCTGGCCCTGGGTTTCGCCGCAAGCGCTTACGGGGCGGTGCAAATCTGGCTTAAGACCCTGGAAAGCCTTCGCTTTGGCGACCTGGCCCCGGGGCTTCTGCCCCTGCCCCTCTGGATCCCCTTGGCGGTGGTGGCCTTCGGGATGAGCGTCTTCGCCTTGGCCCTCCTCGAGGCCCTCCTCAAGACCTTCGGGAGACACCCGTGAGCCTCCTCGCCATCGGCCTCGCCCTGGTCCTCCTCCTCTTCTTCCTTTTGCTCCTCGGGGTCTACGTGGGCCTCGCCCTCCTCCTCGTGGGGCTTGCGGGGCTTGCCCTCTTCACCACAGCCCCTCCCGGGCCCAACGTGGCCACGGCCCTTTGGACCAGCACCTCCGGCTGGAGCCTCGCCGCCCTGCCCCTTTTCGTCTGGATGGGGGAGATCCTCTACCGCTCCCGGCTCGCCCAGGAGCTTTTCCAGGGGCTTGGCCCCATTCTCGGCAGGCTTCCCGGAGGTCTTCTTCACGTGAACGTGGTGGCGAGCGCCCTCTTCGCCGCGGTCATCGGCTCCTCCGCCGCCACCACGGCCACCGTGGGGCGTTTCACGTTGCCGGAGCTCCTGCGGCAGGGCTACCCCAAGGCCCTGGCCCTGGGCTCCCTGGCGGGGGCGGGGACCCTCGGCTTCCTGATCCCGCCCAGCATCGTCATGATCGTCTACGGGGTCATGGCCGAGGTCTCCGTGGCCCGGCTCTTCATGGCGGGGGTGGTGCCCGGCCTCCTCCTCACCCTGCTTTTCATGCTCACCGTGGCCCTTCTCGCCCTGCGCCACCGGAAAACCCTTCCCCAGGCGCCCTCCCCGGCCCCCGGCGAGGCCCTCAAGGGGCTCCTCAGCGTCCTGCCCGTGCTCTTCCTCATCCTCCTGGTGCTCGGGTCCATCTACCGGGGTGTGGCCACCCCCACGGAGGCGGCGGCCATCGGCGTGGCGGGGGCCTTCCTCCTCACCGCCTTAAGGCGGGAGTTTAGCCTCGAGCTCCTCCGGGAAAGCCTTCTCGGGGCGGTGCGCACCACCAGTATGATCGGGCTCATCCTCGCCGGGGCGGGGGTCCTCACCCTGGCCATGGGGTTCACGGGGATCCCGCGGGCCCTGGCCGCCTGGGCGGTGGAGACGGGGATCACCCCCACCGCCCTCGTCTTTTTCCTCAGCCTGGTCTACATCGTCCTGGGTTGGTTCTTGGACGGGATCTCCATCGTGGTCCTCACCATCAGCGTCATCCTGCCGGTGGTGAAGGCCATCGGCCTGGACCCCCTGTGGTTTGGGGTGTACCTGGTCCTCATGGTGGAGCTCGCCCAGATCACCCCTCCCGTGGGGTTCAACCTCTTCGTCCTCCAGTCCTTAAGCGGAGAGGACCTCTTCCGCATCGCCCGCTACAGCCTCCCCTTCATGGGGGTGCTCCTCCTCATGGTGGCGCTTCTGGTGGCCTTCCCGGGGCTCGCCACCTGGCTTCCCCGGACGATGACGGGAGGGTAGTATGAGAAGGAGGCAGCATGACGGTGGACCTGAACGCGGACGCGGGCGAGTCCTACGGGGCCTTCACCTACGGCCACGACCGGGAGATCTTCCCCCTGGTCACCTCGGCCAACCTGGCCTGCGGCTTCCACGGAGGAAGCCCAAACCGCATCCTGGAGGCGGTGCGCCTGGCCAAGGCCCACGGGGTGGCGGTGGGGGCCCACCCCGGCTTCCCCGACCTCGAGGGCTTTGGCCGCCGGGAGATGGCCCTAAGCCCGGAGGAGGTCTACGCCCAGGTGCTCTACCAGATCGGGGCCCTCTCCGCCTTCCTCAGGGCGGAGGGCCTTCCCCTCCACCACGTGAAGCCCCACGGGGCCCTCTACCTCAAGGCCTGCCGGGACCGGGAAACCGCGAGGGCCATCGCCCTCGCGGCGCGGGCCTTTGACCCGGGGCTTCCCCTGGTGGTCCTCCCCGGCACGGTCTACGAGGAGGAGGCCAGGAAGGCGGGGCTTAGGGTGGTCCTCGAGGCCTTCCCGGAAAGGGCCTACCTGCGAAGCGGCGAGCTCGCCCCCCGCTCCCTCCCCGGCGCCTGGATCACCGACCCCGAGGAGGCGGCCCGAAGGGCCCTGCGCATGGTGCTGGAGGGAAAGGTGGAGGCCTTGGACGGGGGGGAGGTGGAGGTCAGGGCCGAAACGCTTTGCATCCACGGGGACAACCCCAGGGCCCCCGAGGTGGCGAGGGCGGTGCGGGAGGCCCTGGAGGGGGCGGGGGTGGAGGTTCGGGCCTTTTAGGCGCTCATGCCCCCCCATGGGGGCTCAAGCCCGCCTGGGGGCCCGGAAAGGGCGTCCCACGGAGCCGCCTGACCCCGGCTTGGGCGAAGGCTTTGCGCCAAAAGGGCATCAGAGGCGGAAGACCTTAGGGGGAAAGAGGGCCCTCAGGACCATGCCCCCGGGCTCGGGCCGCCCCCGGAGCCAGGCCACCCCTCCCTTCTTGAGGAGGACCCGCTCCTCCAGGGCCTGGGGGGCCACCCCCTCCAACAGGTGCCCGAAGAGGAGCCAGGCGAGGAGGGCGGAGAGGTGGGGCTCGTGGCCCACCAGGGCCACCCGGCCCTCCTCGGGAAGCTCCTCGAGGAGGGCCTCGCTCGGGGGCCCGGCGAGGAGGGGGGTGGTGCGCACCTCGCCCTCGAGGAGGGGGCCGAGGAGCCTCGCGGTTTCCAAGGCCCTTCGCTTGGGGCTGGTGAGGACCAGGTCCAGGCCGACCCCTAAGGCCTTCAGGCCCCGCACCACCTTGCGGAAGCGCCGGACGCCCTTCGGGGTGAGGGGCCGCGCCGCGTCCTCCTCCTCCCCGCCCCCCTCGGGCAGGGGGACGGCGATGGCGTGGCGCACCAGGAAGAGCTCCACCCTACACCTCCCAGGCCACCTCCAATCCTACCCCAAAGGCCTCCCGGAAAAGCCCCTCCTGCTTCTCCGCCTCCAGGCGCTCCACCCAGGGGTCCTCCGGGGCCCTTAGGACCAGGCGCACCCGCTCCCCTAGCTCCACCCGGACCCCCCGCACCCGGCCCGAGCGGGTGCGGTCCAGCATCTCGGCCAGGCGGAGGAGGGCGGCGAGGCGCTTAAGCCGCTTCCCGTCCCCGCGGGCGAGGAGGGCCCGAAAGCCCTTGGCCTCGGGGCTCCCCCGGCGGTGGTAGCGCACGAGGAGCGCCAGGAGGACCTGCTCCCGGTGGGAAAAGCCGAAGAGGGGCTCGGAAAGCACCAGATAAGCCCCGTGCTTGTGGTGGTCCCGGTAGCCCAGGACCATGCCGATGTCGTGGAGGTGGGCCGCCTCCCAAAGAAGCCTCCGCTCCCCCTCCCCGTAGCCGTGGAGGGGGAGGAGGCCCTGGAAGAGGGCCAGGGCCAGGGCCTTCACCCGCTCGCGGTGGGCCTCGGCGAAGGGGTAGCGCAGGAAGAGGCTCTCCACGGCGAAGGCCCGGGGGTCCTCCAGGAGATGGGGTGGGGGGAGGAGGCGGGTGAAGAGGACCCCCTCACGGATGCCCACCCCGCTTACCCAAAGGCCCGGGGCCCCGGTGCGGGCCAGGAGGACCCGGAGCAAGGCGAGGCTTGCGGGGAGGGTCCGGGCCCGGTGGGCCTCGAGGCCGGGAAGCTCCTGGCGGGCCTGGAAGGAGAGGGAGAGGAGGTCCCGGTAGAGGGCCTCCACCCCCTCCTTGGGCAGGTAGTAGCCGTGGAGGAGGTCCAGGGGGTAACCCTGGCGCCGCTGGTGGAGGCGGGCCACCGCCCGCAGGTTTCCCCCGAGGACCACGAGGGGGAGGCCTCCCTCTAGGGGCAGGTCCCGGAGGTGGCGCGCCACCTCCTTCTCCAGGGCCCTCACCTCCTCCTTGGCCGGGGGGTCGCTCCGCAGGAAGGCCTCGGTGAGGCGGAGCGCCCCCAAGGGCAGGGACCGGCCCCAGCGGAAGGCCCGCCCCCGGAGGAGGGACACCTGGGCGCTCCCGCCCCCCTGGTCCACCACCAGGGCCTCGGGGAAGGGCAGGGCGTTGGCCACGGCCAGGGTCCCGAGCCTGGCCTCCTCCTCCCCGGGGAGCACCCGAAGCTCCAGGCCGAGCCCGCGGGCCTCCTCCAGGATGGCCCCGCCGTTTCCCGCGTCCCGCACCGCGCTCGTGGCCAGGGCCACCACCTCCTCGGGGCCCACCGCCTTAAGGAAGCTGGCGAAGGCCCGCAGGGCCTTCCTCCCCCGCTCCAGGGCGGCCGCGGTGAGGGCTCCCCGGGCCAAGCCCTCCCCCAGGGCCACGGGCTCCCGGAGCTCGTCCAGGAGGGCGAAGGCCCGCCCCGGCTCGTAGCCGTAGAGGACGAGACGGAAGGTTCCCGAGCCCAGGTCCAGAACCGCGAGGGTCCGGGCCTTGACCTCCTTCTGACCTTGGTCCGGCGTAATCTTGAGCAAATGCGCACCCCCGAGGCCAGCTGGCTCCAGTTTAACCGCCGGGTGCTTCTCCAAAGCGAGCGGCCCGACTTCCCCCTTTTGGAAAGGATGCGCTTTCTCGCCATATGGAACCGGAACCTGGACGAGTTCTTCGCCGCCCGCATCGCCAAGCCCTTCCTAAAGGCGAGGGGATCGCCGGAGCACCTTGGGCTCCTTTCCGAGGCCCGGGCCCAGGCCCACCTGGCCGAGGCGCGCTACCGGGCCCTCCTGGAGGAGGCCGCCCCGAAGGTGCGGATCCTGGAGCCCGCGGAGCTGGACAACATGGACTGGCTCTACTTTCGGGTCTTCCTGGCCGAGGCCGTGGCCCCCAAGACCGACCTCATCCCCTGGGAAAGCGCGGGGGACGTAAGCCACGGGGCCCTCTACTTCGCCTCCCAGGACCACCTCGTGCGCCTGCCCCAGGACCTCCCGAGGCTCCTCCCGGTGCCGGGCCGGGAGGGGGCCTACGTGCGCCTCGGGGCCCTCATGCGGGCGAAAAGCGGCCTCTTCCTGCCCGAGGAGGCCCCCCTTTACGAGTTCCGCGTCCTTAGGCTTCTGGAGAGCGAGCGGGAGCGGGCGGACTGGGACGAGCTCGCCCAGGCCCTCGAGGGCCGCCAGGAGGGCCTCCCCACCCTCCTCGTGGCCGAGGCGGGCTTCCCCGAGGCCTGGCTTTCCCGGCTCAAGGAGGCCCTCGGGCTCCTCTCCGAGGAGGTCTTCCTCCTCAAGCCCCCCCTGGACCTGAGCTTCCTGGAGGCCCTGGCCAAGGAGGGCCCCCAGGCCTGGCGCTTTCCCCCCCTCCGCCCCAAAAAGCCCCGCGGCCTCAGCAAAGACCCCCTGAGGCGGCTCAAGGAGCGGGACGTCCTCCTCTACCACCCCTTTGACGCCTACGAGGCCGTGGAGAGGTTTGCCCAGGCCGCCCTGGAACCCCAGGTGGAGGAGGTCTTCGCCACCCTCTACCGCATCGGGGAGGAAAACCCCCTGGCCGAAACCCTGATCCGGGCGGCCCGGGAGGGGAAGCGGGTCTGGGCCTTCCTGGAGGCCCGGGCCCGGTTTGACGAGCTTTTGAACCTGCGCTGGTACCTCCGCCTCCTAAGGGCGGGGGTGCAGGTGCTGCCCCTCCCCGAGCGCAAGGTGCACGCCAAGGCCCTCCTCCTCCTCACGCGGGAGGGGGGGTACGCTCACCTGGGCACGGGGAACTACAACCCGGTGAACGGCCGCCTCTACACCGACTTCTCCCTCTTCACCGGGAGGCCCGAGGTGGTGGGGGAGGTGGCGGCCTTCTTCCGGGCCTTGGAGGAGGGAAGGGCCCCTTCCCTCGCCCTCCTGAAGACCGGGGAGGCCATCCGGGACCACCTCTTGGCGTCCATCCGGGCGGAGGCCCACCCCAAGGGGCGGGTGATCCTCAAGGCCAACCACCTCACCGACCCAAAGATCCTCCAGGCCCTGGTCCAGGCGGCGGAGGCGGGGGCCCGGGTGGACCTCTTGGTGCGGAGCACCCTCACCCTCCTCCACCCGGCCTTCCGGGCGCGGAGCCTGGTGGGGCGCTTCCTGGAGCACGCCCGGGTGGCGGCCTTCTGGGCGGGCGGGGAGTGGCAGGTCTACCTCACCAGCGCCGACTTCATGCCCCGCAACTTCCAGAACCGCTACGAGCTTTTCTTCCCCGTCCTCGGCAAGGAGGAGAAGCGCAAGGTCCTCAAGGTCCTAAAGCGCCAGCTCAAGGACGACCGCAACGCCTTCCTCCTCACCCCCGAGGGGGAGAAGCGGCTTTGGGGAGGAAAGCACGACGCCCAGCGCCCCTAGGGGGTAAAGTTGGGGGGAGGAGGCGCCCATGCGTCCGGTTCTGGAGGAGGCCCCCAAGGAGGCCCTGATCGGCGGGGCCTGGCGGCCCCTGAAGGCGCGCTTCCCCGCGGTCGCGGGGGAGGTGGTGGCCGGGGTGGCGGAGAAGGGGGGAGGGAAGTGGAACCTAGCGGAGAGCCTCCTCCAGGCGCACCAGCCAAAGGCGGGTGGGGCCCTCGTCGCCCTCCATGGCGAAGTCGTTGTCGTTGATGAGGGCCAGGGTTCGGCCGTCCTCCAGGAGGGCGAGCCCCTCCAGCTTGGCCGTGTCCACCTCCTTGAGGCGCCAGGTCTCCAGAACAAGGCGCCTCTCGG
>NZ_JBWGQW010000045.1:0-11557 GCF_056332225.1 Thermus sp.
GGAGCGGACCTCTTGGTGCTGGGCTCCAAGGCCAAAAGCTCCTGGCGCCACCGCCTGGGGCGGATGGTGGAGGTCCTTCCCCCTGGGGGTGGCCCTCGCCCTCCACAACCTGCGGGGGCTTTGGGCCGCCTTCTTCCGGGTGGTCTTTTACCTCCCCCTGGTCACCGGGGTGGTGGCCACGGCCCTCCTGGTTCAGGCCCTCATCGGCCTCCTCCCCTGGAACCCCCTGAACCGCCCCGAGACCGTCCTCCCCACCCTGGCCCTCTTCAGCACCTGGCAGGGGATGGGAAGCGCGGTGCTCCTCTACCTGGCCGGGCTTTCCCGGGTGCCCCGGGAGGTGTACGAGGCCGCCGCCGTGGACGGGGCGGGCCCCTGGCAGGCTTTTCGCTTCGTGACCCTCCCCGCCCTCCTCCCCATCGTGAGCCTGGTGGCGGTCCTCTCCACCATCGCGAGCCTCCAGCTCTTTGAGGCGGTCCTCTTCATGACCCGTGGGGGCCCCGGGGACGCCTCCTTCACCCTGGCCTACTACATCTACACCTCCGCCTTCCGCTACTTCCGCATGGGCTACGCCACCGCCCTGGCCTGGGTTCTGGCCGGGGGGCTTTTCCTCCTGGTTTGGCTTCAGCGCCGTCTGGAAAGGAGGTTGGCCGATGCGGAGGCGTGAGCGGCTTCGCCAGACCCTCCTGGTGCTCCTCCTCACCCCCCTCGCCCTCCTCGTCCTCTACCCCTTCTTGTGGATGGTCTTCACCGGCTTCAAGGCCCCTCAGGAGGCCTACGCCTGGCCGCCCACCCTCTGGCCTAGGGAGTGGACCCTGGAGCACTACCAGGCCCTCTTCTCCGCCGTGCCCGTGGGGCGGGCCCTGTTCAACAGCCTCTGGACCTCGGCCTTCCTCGCCACCAGCAACCTCGCCTTGGGGGGCATGGCGGCCTACGCCTTCACCCGCCTCGCCTTCCCCGGGCGGGAGTTCTTCTTCCAGGGGCACGTCCTCTCCATGCTCCTCCCCTGGCAGATCACCCTCATCCCCACCTTCCTCCTGGTGCGGGCCCTGGGCCTGGTGGACACCTTTCTGGGCTACCTCATCCCAAGCCTCACCAGCGGCTACGCGGTGTACGTGCTCGGGCAGTACCTGAAGAGCTTTCCGAAAAGCCTCGAGGAGAGCGTGCTGGTGGACGGGGGAACCCCCTTTACCGCCTTCCTCAAGGTGGTGCTTCCCCTCTCCCGGGGGGCGCTGGCCGTGCTTTGGGTGCTCCTCTTCCTGGGCTACTGGCAGAGCTTCATCTGGCCCAGCGTGGTCCTCTCCTCTCCCGAGCGCATGGTCCTCCCCGTGGCCCTCCTTGCCGTGCAGAACCACTACGCCGTGAACATCCCCCTCCTCATGGCGGGCACCACCCTCATGGCCCTGCCCCCGGTGTTGGTCTACCTCTTCTTCCAGCGGAGCCTGCAAAACCCCGAGCTCTTCTCGGGGTTTAAGGGATAGGAGGTGAGGCGTATGCGCAAGTGGATCGGTCTCCTTGGGTTCCTGGGCTTGGCCCTGGGGCAGGTGGCCCCGGAGATGGTGGCCCAGGCTCTGCCCCGCACCATCCGGATCGGGGGGGAACTCTCCCAGTGGGAGGGCCTGCCGCGCTATGAGGTGGTCCTCTCCAACACCTTCCCCGCCAAGCCCGTGGGGCACAAGGGCTACTTCAGCGTGGCCTACGACCGGGAAAACCTCTACCTCCTTGGGGTCTTTGAGCAGAAGGCGGAGACGGTGCGGGCCAACAACCCCGCCGACCACAACGAGTGGTGGACGGACGACACCATGGAGGTCTTCCTCCGCCTGGACCCCAAGAAGCCCGAGTACCTGCACCTGGCGGCGAACCCCAAGGGCACCCGCTTCAAGGCCTACACCTTCACCACGGAGTACCGCACCTCCGGGCGCATAGAGAAGGACCGCTGGATCCTGGAGTGGGCCATCCCCTTCGCCTCCCTCAAGGTGGACCCGCCCAAGCCCGGCACCATCTTCGGGCTCAAGGTGGGCCGGGAGCACCAGGCGGCCTCGGAGTACCCCCTCTGGCCCGTGGGCGGGGACTACCACTCCCCCACCAACTTCGGCTACCTGGTCTTCGTGGAGCGCCTGGAGGACCCCAAGGCCCTGGCCCAGCGGGTGAGCGCCTACCTGGGGGAGGAGCCGCCCATCCAAAGCCGCCTCGAGGGCCTCACCACCTACGCCGTCTACTACGGCACCGACCCCGCCGAGGCCGCCAAGCTGGTGAACTTTGACCTGGCCATCGTCCAGCCCAACCTGCCCAAGGCCGCCCTCCTGGAGCTCAAGCGGGCGGGGGTGAAGGTGGTGGCCTACCTCTCCGTGGGGGAGGCCGAGCCCGAAAGGGTCTCGGTGCCCAAGGACTGGATCCTGGGCCAGAACCCCAACTGGGGGAGCTACTACGTGGACGCCAGGAAGCCCGGCTGGCAGGACCTCGTCCTTTCCCAGGCCAAGGACTACCTGGCCCAGGGGTTTGACGGCCTCTTCCTGGACACCCTGGACACCGCCGACCTCTTCCCCGAGACCGCCCCCGGCCTCGTGGCCCTGGTGAAGCGCCTCCGGGAGGCCTTCCCCCAGGCCATCCTGGTGCAGAACCGGGGCTTCAGGGTGCTCCCGGAGACCGCCCGCTACGTGGACGCGGTGATGTACGAGAACCTTTCCAGCATGTACGACTTCAAGGCAGGCCGCTACGTGCCCGTGGACAACGACCCTTCCCCCGTCCTCCCCTTCGCCAAGCGGGGGCTCGTGGTTTTGGCCCTGGACTACGCCCTGCCCGAGGACCAGGGGCTCATAGAGCGGGCCTACGTGCGGGCGAGGGAGCTCGGGTTTATCCCCTACGTTTCCGTGATCCGGCTGGACCGGGTCTTTCTGCACAACCCGTGAGAAGGAGGGATGAGGCATGAAGAGGCTTTTCGGGATTTTGGTTCTGGCGGTTTCGGCCCTGGCCCAGGTGCAGTACGCCACCTGGGACGGCACCCGGCAGAAGGTGGACGAGAGGCTCCTCAAGGCCTTCACCGAGGCCACGGGGATCCAGGTGGCCTACAACCTGGTCCCCTGGGGCACCTACTGGCAGAAGGCCTCGGCCATGATCGCCGGGGGGAGCACCTTTGACGTGATGTGGATGAACCTGGACAACTTCCCCTTCTACGCCTCCCAGGGCGTCCTTTCCCCCATCGCCCTTTCCCCCGAGGCCAAGGGCCGCCTGCCCCAGGGTGCCCTGAAGCTTTACACCGTGAAGGACCAGGTGCTGGGCGTCCCCTTGGGGCCCCAGGTGGTCACGGTCTACATCAACCGCAAGCTCTTCCAGGAACGGGGGGTGCCCATCCCCAAGTCCTCCTGGACCTTTGAGGAGATGCGGGAGGCGGCCAAGAAGCTCACCTTCACCCGCCCCGACGGCAAGAAGGTCTGGGGCATCAACGCCATGGACCTCCAGGTGGACACCGAGTACGGCATGGCCTTCTACTACTCCAACGGCGGGACGGGGCTCATCAAGAAGGTGGGGGACCGCTACGAGGCCAACCTGGACCAGGTCTTCTACGACACCGCCAAGAAGCTCCTGGACCTCATCTACGTGGACAAGGTCTCCCCGGGCCCCCAGGAGAGCACCCTCCAGGGCTACCAGCTCTTCCAGGCGGGGCAGATGGGCATCTACGTCCTGGGGAGCTGGATGACGGAGGTCTGGAAGGCCTCTCCCGGCCTGGACTGGGCCTTCGCTCCCCTGCCGGAGATGAAGAAGGGCTTGGCCCCCAAGGGGGTCTACAGCGTCCACGCCCTGGTGGTGCCTTCGGGGAGCAAGAACCGCGAGGCCGCCTACAAGCTGGCGGAGTGGTACGCCACGAGCCCCCAGGCGAACCGCATCCTGGCCGGGGCTGGCCTTCTGCCCACCCTGGCGGAGGCCTACCGCAGCACCTACCTCCAGGCCCTGCCCGGTAGGAACGCCGAGGTGGTCTTCGCCCAGCTCCCCAACATGGTGGTGCGCCACGCCGACGTCCGCAACCTGAGCAACCTTCCCGAGGTCCTGGACGCCCTGGGGAGCGCCATGAACCTGGCCTGGACCGGCAACCTGCCCCTGGACAAGGCCATAGAGAAGGCCCGGGCCGACATGAACGCCCTCCTCCGCAACGCCAAGCCCCTATGGTGAACCTGGTGGTGGTGGGCGCGGGGAGCCGGGGCTTCGCCCTGGCCCAGTACGCCCGCCACCGCCCGGACCGGGCCCGGGTGGTGGCGGTGGCGGAGCCCCGGGAGGCGCACCGGGAGGCCTTCGCCCGGGCCTTCGGCCTGGAGGAGGGGCGGGTTTTCCGGGACTGGCGGGAGCTTGTGGAGGCGCCAAGGCTAGGGGAGGCGGCCATCGTGGCCCTGCCCGACCGCCTGCACGCCGAGGCCGCCGTGGCCCTCATGGAGAGGGGCTACCACCTCCTCCTGGAGAAGCCCATCGCCCCCACCTGGGAGGAGGTGGAGCGGGTGGCGGAGGCCAAGGCGCGCACGGGGCGGATGGTGGCCCTGGCCCACGTGCTCCGTTACACCCCCTACGCCAGGAGGCTCAAGGCCCTGCTGGAGGAGGGGGCCATCGGGGAGGTGGTCTCGGCGCAGCACCTGGAGCCCGTGGGGCACTGGCACTTCGCCCACTCCTTCGTGCGGGGCAACTGGCGGAGGGAAGGGGAGTCCAGCCCCTTCCTCCTGGCGAAGAGCGTGCACGACCTGGACTGGCTCCTTTTTCTCCTCCCCGGGCGGGTGCGGCGGGTGGCCTCCTTCGGGGGGCTCTACCACTTCCGCCCCGAGAATAGACCCAAAGGGGCGGCGGAGCGCTGCCTCCACTGCCCCGAGGAGGTGGAGCGCTCCTGCCCCTTCTCGGCGCGGCGGATCTACCTCGAGGCCTATGACCGGGGGGAGCGGGGCTGGCCCCTGGACGTGGTGGCCTTTCCCCTCACCCGGGAGAACCTGGTGCGGGCTTTGGAGGAGGGGCCCTACGGGGAGTGCGTGTACCTGGGGCTTAACGACGTGGCGGACCACCAGGTGGTGGCCCTGGAGTACCGGGACGGGCGCACGGCGAGCTTTCACGCCGAGGCCCTAAGCCGCATGCGCTTCCGGGAAACCCGGCTTTTCGGCACCGAGGGGGAGCTTTTCGGGGATGGGCGGAGGCTACGCCTCTTCCACTTCCTGAAGGGGGAGCGGGAGCTGGACCTCGCCCTGGAGGAGGAGGCCTCGGTGCGCACGGGGCACGCCGGGGGGGACATGGGGCTCGTGGAGGATTTCGTGGAGGCGGTGGCCCGCGAGGACCCAAGCCGCCTCGAGCCCTGGGAGGAGGCGGTGTACGCCCACCGCCTTACCTTCCTGGCGGAGCGGGCGCGGCGGGAAGGGCGGGTGGTGGAGGTGGAGGCGTGAGGCTCGCCCTGGTGGGGGCGGGAAGCGCCGTCTTCTCCCGGACCCTCGTCCAGGACCTTCTCCTTTCGGCCCTCGAGGGGGTGGAGCTCCTCCTGGTGGACCCCGACGAGGGGCGGCTTGGGCCCGTGCTCCGCTGGGCCCAGGCCCTTTTGGCGCGCTTTCCCCAAAAGGGCTTCTCCGTGAGGCCCGCCTCCCTTCGGGAGGCCCTGGAGAAGGCGGAGGCCGCGGTGCTGGTGGCCGACGTGGGGGGCGAGGAGGCCATCTGGAAGGACTACGAGATACCCCTGCGCTACGGGGTGGACCAGAGCATCGGGGACACCCTGGGCCCCGGGGGGCTCATGAAGCTCCTCAGGCTCCACGGCCTCCTGGAGGAGGTGGCGGCGGGGTTTGGGGGAAGCCTCCTCCTCAACTACATGAACCCCCTAAGCGCCACCACCGCCTACCTGCTTTCCCGGGGGCACCGGGCGGTGGGGCTTTGCCACTCCGTGAGCGAAACGGCGAAGACCCTGGCGGGCTATTTGGGGGTGCCCCCGGAGGGCCTGGCCTACAGGGCCCTCGGGGTGAACCACCTCTCCTTCTTCGTGGAGCTCCGGTTCGGGGAGGAGGACCTCTACCCGAGGCTGAAGGCCCTCGCCCAGGACCCCGCCTTTTGGGACCGGGACCCGGTGCGCTTTGAGGTCTTGCGGGTTTTCGGCCTCTTTCCCTCGGAGTCCAGCGGCCACGTTTCCGAGTACCTCCCCTACTTCCGCAAGCGCCCCGAGGTCCTCGCCCGCTACGCCAGGCCGGGCTACGGCGGGGAAAGCGGCTTCTACGCCCGGAACCACGGGAGGTGGGTGGAGGAGGCGAGGCGGCAGGTGGGCCTTCCCGAGGCCCTCCGGCGGAGCGGGGAGTACGCCGCCACCGTCCTCGATGCCTTCTACGGGGGGGAGGAGGCTTGGGTCTACGCCACCCTCCCCAACCGGGGCCACGTGCCCGAGCTTCTGCCCTTCGTGGTGGAGGTGCCCGTGCGGGTGCGGCGGGAAAGCCTCGAGGCCGAGGGCGGGAGCCTCCCCCCGGGCCCGGCCGCCCTGGCCCGGAGGGCCCAAGAGGTGCACCAGCTTTGGGTCCAGGGCCTCCTGGAGGAAAGCCCAGAGGCCCTCCTCCAGGGCCTCGCCCTGGACCCCCTCACCGGGGCGGTGCTGGACCTTAGGGGGGTGGAGGCCCTCTTCCGGGAGCTCGCCTCGGCCCACGGGGACCTCATGCCCGTATTCTTAAGGCGATGGTTGAGGGACGCATCCTGACCCCGAGGGGCCTGGTTCCAGGCAGGCTCCACTTTTCCCTTCGGATAGAGGCCTTGGAGGAGGCCCCCGTGGACGGCCCCTACGTCCTCCCCGGCTTTTTGGACCTCCACGTGCACGGGGGCGGGGGGTGGGAGTTCATGGAGGGAAAGGAGGCCAGCCTGGAGGCCGCCCGCTTCCACCTCCGCCACGGCACCACCGGGCTTCTCGCCACCACGGTCACCGCTTTGCCCGAGGACCTGGAGCGGGCCCTGGAAGGGGTGCGGGAGGCCATGGAGGCCTGCCAGGCCATCCTCGGGGTCCACCTCGAGGGCCCCTTCATCAGCCCCCACCGCCTCGGGGCCCAGCCCCCCTACCCCCGCCTCCCCGACCCGGGCCTCGCCGCCTCCCTCCTCGCCCTGGCCCCGGTGCGGGCCGTGACCCTGGCCCCCGAGCTTCCCGGGGCCCTGGACCTCATCCGCTTCCTCGCCGGAAGGGGCGTGCGGGTCCAGATGGGCCACACCGCCGCGGGCTACGAGGAGGCCCTGGCGGGGCTTGAGGCCGGGGCCCAGGGCTTCACCCACCTCTTCAACGCCATGACCCCCCTCCACCACCGGGAGCCTGGGGTGGCGGGCCTCGCCCTGGAGCGGGGGCCGTGGGCCGAGCTCATCCCGGACGGCCTCCACGTCCACCCCGCCGCCCTCCGCCTCGCCCTGAAGGCCATCCCCGGCCTCTACTTCGTCACCGACGCCGTGGCCGCCGCGGGAATGCCCGACGGGGTCTACCCCCTGGGGGCCCACCGGGTGGAGAAGCGGGGAGAGGGGGTGTGGCTCGGGGAGAGCCTGGCGGGGAGCACCCTCACCATGGACCGGGCCCTGCGCAACCTGGTGGCCTTCGGCCTTTCCCTAGAAGAAGCGGCCAGGAGGCTCTCCACCCTACCCGCCCGCTACCTGGGCCTAGAGGACCGCGGGGAGATCGCCCCGGGGAAGCGGGCCGACCTGGTGGTGCTGGACGAGAACCTAGAGGTGGTGGCGGTGTACCTGGGGGGGGAGCGGGTGGCTTGACCTCGGGCCTTCCCAGGGGTTCAAGCCTCTGCCCAAGCGGTGGGTGGAGCGGACCTTTGCCTGGCTGGGGCGGAACCGGGGAAAGCCTACCTGGGCTTTTGGGGGAGCGCCTTCAGGAGCAGGGCCTGCCCCGCCACCAGGAGGTAGGCCTCCTGGGCCGCCTCGGCCAGGAGGGCGTTTACCTCGCCCAGGAGGTCGCGAAAGCGGCGGGCCAAGGGGTTGGCGGGCACGATCCCCATCCCCACCTCGTTGGAAACGGCGATCACCCGCTTGCCGCTTTCCTCCACCGCCACTAGGAAGCGCTTCGCCTCCTCTAGGGGGTCCAGGCCCCTTTCCATGAGGTTGGCCACCCAGAGGGTCAGGCAGTCCACCACCACCGTGGGGTTGCGGGCCCGCCCCAGGGCCTCCACGAGGTCCAGGGGCGCCTCGAGGGTCTCCCAGGTGGGGGGGCGCTCCTCTTGGTGGCGGCGGATCCTCTCCGCCATCTCCTCGTCCCGGGCCTCGGCGGTGGCGATCAGGGTGGCGAAGGGCCCGGCGAGCTTTTGGGCGAAGCGGCTTTTCCCGCTCCTTGCCCCGCCCAAGAGGAGGACGAGGCCGGGGGGCGGGGGCGGGTCCAGGTGCCCCACCGGGGCCTTCGCCTCGGTGGAGGCCCCAGGGGGGCTTGGCGCGGGGAAGGGCCTCCCCGTAAGCCCCAGGGCCCGGTGGAGGGCTCCTAGGTCCAGGTGGGCCTCCATGGCGTCCGCAAGCCGGTCCAGGCTCTCCTCCAGGGCCCTCGCCTCCCGGCCGAAGAGGGCCTTCTGCACCCCGGGGTTCTCCAGGAGGCCGTGGAGCCAGGTGGCGAGGAGGCTTCCTTGCTGGTGGAAGAGGGGGAGGCCCTGGCCGTGGTGGATCTCGTACCCCTCCACCTCGAGGCCATTTAGCCCCCCCCAGTACCCGGAAAGCCCCTGAAGCCTTACCCGCCTCCTTTCCACGGTCTTTTCCGGGGCCATCCGCACCCGGAAAGGGAGGAGGCCAAGGCCCGGGAAGTGGCCCTTTTCCTCCACCCCCGCCTCGTCCAGGAGGGCCTCGGAAAGCATCTCCGCCCCGCCGCAGACGGCGAGGAGGGGCCTGCCCTCTTCCAGGTGCCTCTGGATCGCCGGGAGGAAGGCCCGAAGCCAGGGGAGGTCCTTGGCGGGGAGGCGGCTTCCCGGGAGGACGAGGAGGTCCGCCCCCTCCGCCTCCTCGGGGAGGGCGGCGTACCGGACCCGGGCGAGCTCGGCGAGGGGCCAGAACTCGTCCAGGTTGGACGCGTGGGGATAGCGGAGCACCGCCACCTTGGGGCCCTCCCTTCCCTCCAGGCGGTGGCGGAACCCGTCCTCCTCGGGGAGGGCGAGGGGGAGCAGGGGGAGGGTCCCGAGGACGGGGAGGCCCGTCCAGTCCTGGAGAAGGCCGTAGGCGGGCTTGAGGAGCTCCAGGTCCCCCCGGAACTTGTTGAAGGCGAAGCCGAGAAGCCGTTCCCGGTGCTCCCCCAAGAGGGCCCAGGTGCCGTAGAGCGCCCCCAAGGCCCCCCCCTGGTCCACGTCGGCCACCAGGAGGGCCCTGGCGTCCGCCCACTCCGCCGCCTTTAGGTTCGGCAGGTCGGGCCAGAGGTTCCGCTCCACCGGGCTTCCCGCCCCCTCCAGCACCAGGAGGTCGTACTCGGCGAGGAGGCCCTCCAGGGCCTCGCGGACGGGGGCCTCGAGGCGGGGCCTCCTCTCCTTCCAGGAAAGCCGGGAAAGCTCCGGGTCCACCCTGCCCCACACCACCACCTGGGCGGCCCTCTCCCCGAAGGGCTTCACCAGAACGGGGTTCATGCGCACCTCGGGCTCGGCGCCTGCGGCCAGGGCCTGGAGCCACTGGGCGGTGGCCACCTCCCCGCCCCGCGCCACCCGGGCGTGGTTCGCCATGTTCTGGGCCTTGAAGGGGGCGGCCTTCAGGCCAAGCCTTTTGAAGTGGCGGAGAAGCCCCGCGGCGAAGAGGCTTTTCCCCACCCCGCTTCCCGTGCCCCAGACGGCGAGGGCCTTAGCCCTAGCCAAGGCGTACCCCCACGGCCTCAAGCAGGGGCTTTTCCACGCTCATAAAGCGGTCTCGCCTCTTTCGGTGAAGCGGTTGGCCGGAGTTGCATAACCGCCCGTGGAAAAGGTTTACGGCAAGGGGGCTTGGAGGGGGTCCCTCCGTGGGCCCCCTCGCCCGGCGCCCCGTTTCCCTCCAGGGCCCCGCCAAGGTTTTTCACCACCCCATGAGCCTTGCGAGGAGGTTGAGCTTATCCTGGTTGGGGGTTTTCCAGTCGTCCTGGAGCAGGCCGCCGGTGTCGCCGCTGTTGGGGTTGAGGGACCAGTAGAACCAGACCCGGATTCTCTTGTTCCGCAGGTAGTCCACGAAGGCGTCCTGCCAGGTGCGGTCCTGGTCCACGTACCGGCCCCCGAACTCGCCGATGCCCCAGGGGAGGTTGCGCCCGGAGAGGTGGCCGAAGTGGGTGTCCCAGATGGGGGGCATGTTGGCCGGGAAGGCGGGGTCGCCGAAGTAGGGCTGGTTGTAGACGCTGGGGCCGTAGGCGTGGGGAAGGTAGAGGAGGCGGTCTCCGAGGCCGAGGTCGTCGGTGGCCTCGGTGAGGTTTTCTCCCCAGAAGGCGTTGTATCCGCCGTTATAGGAGGCGTTGGCGACGCCTTCCACGGCCACCAGGAGGTTGGGGTTCACGCCGAGGATGGCCTGGGCGCCTTCCACGGCGAGGTTCTTCCACTCGGACCAGGTGAGGGCGTGGGGTTCGTTGACCAGGTCTATACCGAAGACGTTGGGGAACTCCAGGGAGAGCTGGGCCATGCGGCGGAGGTCCTGGAGCCAATCGTCTTTGGTGTACCCCCTGCTCGGGTCAAAGGGCCTGCCGGGCAAGCCGCCTCCGATGAGTTCGCAGCGGAAGGTGTGGAAGTCCAGGAGGACGTAGAGGCCGAGTTCTTTGGCCTTGCCGAGGACGTACCTGAGGCCCTGGAGGGGGGAGGTGGGGTAGGCGGGATCGCCCACCTGGGCCCAGGAGGCCACGGTTCCCTGGTCCCGGAGCACCTCCGGGGCCACGGGGAGCCTGAGGGCCGTGAAGCCCCAGCCCTTGACCTGGCTGAGGAAGTCGGCGACGCTTCTTCCGGACCAGAGGCCGTGGGGGGCGCGGTCGCAGGTTTCCAGGCCGAACCAGTTGACCCCGTAGAGGGGGATGGGGGATCCGTTCTTGTAGACGCCATCGGCCCTGGCGCTGTAGCGGGGCGTGGGGCCCGTGGTGGAGGAGGGCGCGGTTACGGTTACGGCGAGGTTTGCCTGGGCGCTGAGGGTGTCCTTGGTGCCCTTGACCTTCAGGTTGTAGGTCCCGGGGGCCACGCTGGCGGCCACGCTCACCGTGAGGGTCTGGCTCACGGGAGAGTTCCCCGTGACGGCGACGCTGGTGGGGGAGAGGGTGAACCCCTGGGGGATGTTGCCGCCCTGGTCCACCAGGCTGAGGTTCACCGTGCCCGTGAAGCCGTTCTCTGGGGTCAGGGTGAGGGTGGTGGTGCCGCTGGAGCCTTGCGCTACCGTGAGGCTCGTGGGGTTGAGGGCGAGGGTGAAGGAGGGGGAAGGCGTTGTTTGCCTTCCGCAAGCGGCAAGGAGGGAGGCGAGGCCTACCAGGAACCAAAATCGCTTAATCATGGGCATTTCTGCCTCCTTTCCGGACCCCCCCCGGGGTCCTGAGCGCGCGCCCTCGGGGGGCTTGCAAATATCTTAACATGCGGGTCCCAGGATAAGGATTGGCCTTGGGGCTTCCCGCCTACGGGCGGGTAGAGCCGCATGAGAA
>NZ_JBWGQW010000046.1:0-11164 GCF_056332225.1 Thermus sp.
TCTCCCGCAAGGCCACCTGGCCGCTCCGGGTCAGGGAGAGAAGTTCTCTGCCGTGCTCCACGAAGACCTCCCCGAGGCCTGCCTGAAGGTCTAAAAGCAGAGGGCGCTCTACCTGAAGCAGCTCCTTGGCCGCTTCCACCGCCTGGCGCACCCGCTGCATGGAAATGCGGTGCTCCCGGCGCAGGGCCGCCAGCACGTTGGCCTCCACCAGGTTGTGGAAGGATAGGAACGGCCCGCCCCCGGGGGTTTGAATCAAGGGCGGCGACCACTCTCGCTTGGAACCGCCTTGCGCCAGGTAGCCCCGCTCCCGCACCCACGTTCGCAGGGTGGCCTCCGGCACGCCCAGGTACCGGGCCGCCTCCCGGAGGGTGTAAAGGGGAGCGTCCCTCGGGTCCCGGCGCTCCCCCGGGGGGAAGGCCCCTCGAGGCTCGCCCGGAGTCAAGGGGTTGTTCCTGCCGTTCTCCCCTCCCATTCTCGTCCCAATCATACCCGCTTTTGCCGACCGGCAAAGGCCCAAGATCACGGGCCACGCCCTGCCGTTTAAACTTAGAACATGCCCTGGAAGCTCCAGCCCGACGACCTCCGCCCCGAGCGCTGGTTCGCCCAGGTCCTCCCCCGCCTGGTGCAGGGGGAAGCCCTGGACTGGTCGGGGGTGACCGAGGCGAGTCCGGAGGGCCTCGAGGCCCTCTTCTCTCCCCTCCTCGCCCTGGACCTTTCCCCGGAAGAAGTGGCCCGCCGCCTGGGAGTGGGGACCATGCCCGAGGCCCTTCGCGCCTGGGCCCTCGCCCGGCTTGGGCTCTCCGAGACCTCCTTGAGGGCGGGGGCGCCCCAGCGCGACCCCTTCGCCCAGCTCCAAAGCATCCAGGAAAGCTTCCGGGGCTACGCCGAAAGCTTCGTGGAGCCCAGGAACCCACGGATCGCCGACTTCCTCCGGAAGGGCGTGGAGGAGGAGGACCTCCTCTGGCGCGAGCCCTTCATCGCCCAGAAAAGGCGCTACCGCCTGGGGAAAAGCGTGGACGAGCTCATCCGGGAAGGCCTCCTGCCCCCGGAGATCCGCCCCCTCCTGAGGCGCAACCCGGAAGACTTCCAGGACCCCACCCCCTTCCACCCCTACGTCCACCAGGAGGAGGCCCTGCGGGCCGCCCTACGGGGAGAGAGCTTCGTGGTGGCCACGGGCACGGGCTCGGGGAAGAGCCTGGCCTTCGGCATGCCCATCCTGGCCCACGCCCTGAGGGAGCGCCGCCCGGGCGTCAAGGCGGTCCTCGTCTACCCCATGAACGCCCTGGCCAACTCCCAGTACCGGGACTTCGCCCTGAGGCTCCACGGCTCGGGCCTCCGCATCGCCCTCTACAACGGCGAAACCCCCCGCACCCGGGAGGAGGGGCAGGCCCTAAGGGAGCGCCTCAGCCTGGAGCGCACGGTGAGCGACGCCGAGGTCCTGAGCCGGGAGGAGATCCGGGAAAACCCCCCGGACCTCCTCCTGACCAACTACGTCCAGCTGGAGCTCCTCCTCACCCGCCGCGAGGACCGCCTCCTCTTCCCTCCCGAGCACCGGGGGGTTTTGCGCTACCTGGTCCTGGACGAGGTGCACACCTACGCGGGCCTCAGGGGGGCGGACGTGGCCCTCCTCATCCGGCGCCTGAGGCAGCACACCGGGGCCGGGGAGGGCCTCCAGGTCATCGGCACCTCGGCCACGGTGGACCGGGGGGAGGAGGCCATCCGGCGCTTCGCCGAAAGCCTCTTCGGGGCCCCCGTGGCCCGGGTCATCGGGGAGACCCTCGAGGACCCCCCTCCCCTGGACCTCTCGGGCCTCCCCGAGGAGCTCAAGGAGGCCGTGCGGGCGCGCCCCGGGGGCGAGGCCAGGGTGCGCCGGGTGGTCCTCTTCCTGGAAGGGGCCCTCGCCGAGCCCAAGACCCTGGGGGAGCTCGCCCAGGAGCTCGCCAAGGCCGAGGGGGTTCCGGAGGACCAGGCCCGGGCCGAGGTGGCCCTGGGCCTAAGGGTGGGGGCGGCCACGGGCTACCTCATCCCCCGCATCCACGCCTTCTACGCCCAGGCCCCGGACCTCACCGCCACCCTGGACCTTGTGGGCCTCTCCCTCAAGGGGGAGCGGAACCTGAAGGGCAGGCCCGCCTACCCCGTGGTCTTCTGCCGCAACTGCGGCCAGGAGTACCTGGTGGCCCGCCTGGAGAAGGGCCGCTACCTTCCCGGGCCCTCCCTGATGGAGCCCTCCCGCAAGGAGGTGCGCTACCTCCGGCCCGGGTTCTGGCACCCCGAGAAGGAGCCCCTCCCCGAGGACTGGCTGGACGAGAAGGGCCGGGTCAAGCGGGACCGGGCGGGCCTGGTTCCCCAAAACCTCACCCTGGACCCCTTCACGGGGGAGGCCCAGGAGGGGGGCGTGCCGGTGGCCGTCCTCCCCTACCCCTTCCAGTTCTGCCCCACCTGCCAGGTGGCCCACTCCCGGCGGGGCGGGGAGATCCGGAAGCTCGCCGCCTTCGGCCTGGTGGGCCGCTCCACCGCCACCGACCTCCTCCTCCTCTCCACCCTGGCCACCCTCCCCGAGGAGGAGCGCAAGGTCATCGTCTTCACCGACAACCGCCAGGACGCCGAGTTCCAGGCGGGCCATTTCCAAGACCTCTTCCGCAAGGTCCTCTTCCGCCAGACGGTGCTGGAGGTCCTGGAACGGGGCCCCGCCTTCCTCTCGGAGCTTGGGCGCCAGGTCTACGAGGCGTGGCAACGGAGCGACCCCAGGCGGGAGGCCCAAGCCCTCTACGACCCCTTCGGCCCCGAGGGCCGGGCGTACCAGGAGCTCCTCTCCTTGGCGGCGGTCCTCGAGGCCACCCGCAACACCCAGCCCCACCTCAAGAACCTGGAGGCCGCGGGCCTGGTGCGCTACCGCTACCGCCACCTGGAGGACCTGGTGCGGGAGGAAGGGGTCTGGAAGGGCCTCGAGGCCCCCGAGGAGGTGCGCCGGGACTACCTGGCGGGCCTTTTGGACCTCGCCCGAAGGCGGGGGGCCATCGCCCACCCCCTCCTCAACCCCTTCCACTTCCGCTACCAGGTGGAAGAGCCCCTGGCCGCCTACCCCCACGAGGTCTTCGTGGAGCCCGTGGGGGCCGCCCTCCTCCTGGAGGCCCGACCCCCCAGGCCGCCCCGCTTCGGCCACGCCTTCCGCCTCTACGGGGACCGGCGGCCAAGCCTCTTTGAGGCCTGGACCATGCGGGCCCTGAACCTGCCCCGGGAGGAGGCCCAGGCCCTCCTCCGCCGGGTGGTGGGGGCCCTCAAGGACGCGAGGGTCCTCCTCCCGGTGGAGTTTCCCGCCTACGGCAAGGAACGCGTCCAGGGCCTGGCCCTGAGCCCCACGGCCATCCTCCTGGAGAAGACCGAGGGGCGCTACCTCTTTTGCCCCCGGAGCACCTACACGGGCCAGCTCTACGCCCTAAGGCTTTCCCCGGAGTACCCGGCCCAGGCCCTGGAGGAGCGGGAGGTCCACCCCTTCTACGAGGCCCTCTACCGCAGGCGGCCCTTCCCCGCCCCCCTCGAGGCCCGCGCCCACTCCGGCCAGGTGCCCGGGGAGGAGAGGCGGAAGCTGGAGGAGCGCTTCCGCAACCCCCAAGACCCCTTAAGCCTCCTCGTGGCCACCCCCACCCTGGAGATGGGCATAGACATCGGGGCCCTCTCCTCGGTCTTCCTGCGCAACATCCCCCCCTCCCCCGCAAGCTACGCCCAGCGCTCGGGCCGGGCGGGGCGGAAGGGACAGCCCGCCCTCATCCAGGCCTTCGCCGGGGCCCTGGGCCACGACGCCTACTTCTACCGCTACCCGGAAAAGATGGTCCGGGGAACGATCCAGGCCCCCCGCTTCCTCCTGGATAACCCGAGGCTCATCCAGGCCCACGTGCGGGCCCTGGTCCTCGAGGTCCTGGCCCAGTGGGACCTCTCCCTCCCCAGGACCGTGGCCGAGGCCCTGGACTACGAGGACCAAGGCCACGCCTTCCCCTTGAGGCCAGGCTTCCTCAAGCCCTTCGCCGAGGGCATCGCCCGCCACAAGGAGGCCATCCTCGAGGCGGTGCGGGGCGCCTTCCGGCAGGAGATGGCCCGGTTTCCCTGGTTTACCGAGGACCTGGCCCGAAGCGTGGTAGAGGGCTTCCTCGCCGACCTGGACCGCGAGCTTGACCCCTGGCGCGAGGAGTACCAAGACGCCCAGGCCCGCTACGCCGAGTTCGCCACCCGCCTAGGCCACATGGGCCCCAAGAACCCCCTCTTTGAGGAGGTGCGGGGGGAGGTGGACCGGGCGGACCGGCAGCGGCGCTTCCTGGTGGAGATGGAGCTCCGGGGCTACCTGGAGACCCGGGGCTTCCTCCCCAACTACGCCTTCGGCCGGGCCACCGCCTCCGCCGAGCTCGTCACGCCAAGCGGGGAAGTGCGCCGCCTGGAGAGGCCCACCTTCATCGCCCTCACCGAGCTCGCCCCCGGCAACACCCTCTACTACGGGGGCAGGCGCTACCACTTAAACCGCCTGGCCCTCCTCCCCAGGCCCGAGGCCTTCCGCCCGGCCAAGCGCTGCCCTTCTTGCGGCCACGTGGAGGTGGAAGGGTCCTGCCGGGCCTGCGGGGCGAGCCTCGCCGCGGAGCCTCCCACCCTCAAGCTCCTCCCGCCCCCGGCCCTCCTGGGCCTGCCCCAAAGGCGCATCACCAGCGACGAGGAGGACCGGGCCCGCCTCGGCTACGAGGTGGAGTGGGACTGGAGGCCCAAGGCCCCCAAGGCCTACCGAAGCGGCGAGGTGCGCCTCCTCTACGAGCACAACGCCGAGGTGGTGGCCCTGAACAAGGGCCTCAGGGCCTGGTTCCTGGAGGAGGAGGACACCCCCTTGCAGGGGGGCTTCGTCTACTGCAAAAGGTGCCGCCGCTTCCTCCTCACGGAAAAGGAGCTGGAGGAACACCCCTGGAAGGAGGGCAAGGAGGGCCGCTGCCCCGCCGGGGGGCAGGAGGCGGACCTGGAACGGGGGGTGGTCCTCGAGGCCCGGGCGGAAAGCGACGTCCTGGCCCTGGAGGTGCCCCTTCCCCCCGGGGTGCCCCCGGAGAAGCAAGAGGCCTTCTACTTAAGCCTTCTCGCGGCTTTCCGCAAGGCCGCCCTGGTGGTCTTGGAGCTGGCCGACGACGAGCTCTTTGGCTTTCTGCAAAAGACCTCGGGCGGCCGGGCGCCTTACCGGGTGGTCCTGGCCGAGGGGTACGAGGGGGGCTTGGGGGCCCTCGCCGCCCTCGCCGCCTGGCCCCCCGAGGAGACGCCCCATCCCCTAAAGGAGCTCGCCGCCACCGCCCTAAGGCTCATGCACCAGGGCGAGGAGAACGCCTGCGAGCGGGCCTGCTACGACTGCCTCATGGACTACGGCAACCAGGCCCACCACGCCCTCCTGGACCGGACCCTGGTCCTGGATTTCTTCGCCGAGCTTCAGGAGGCCCTATTCCGGGAGGAGCGGGAGGAGGAGGCCTGCCCCGGGCTTGGGGCGCTCCAGGCCCTTTGCGAAAGCGAGCTGGAAAGGCGCTGGCTCCTGGAATGCTGCCGGAGGGGCCTTCCCCTCCCCGAGGAGGCCCAGCGGGTCCTGGACCTGGGGGGCACCCACACCCGCTTGGACTTCTTCTACCGGAAGGGGATAGGGGTCTTCGTGGACGGCCCGCCCCACGAGGACCCCGAGCGGGCCCGGAAGGACCGGGAGCTCCGCGGGCGCCTCGCCCTCCTCGGGGTGCCCTACGTGGTCTTCCGGGACGGGGAACCCTGGGACGAGGCCTTCGCTGAGCTCAGAAGGCTTTTGGGGGCCGGACCGGAGGAGAGCTGGGAGGAAGCTTTGGATTTAGCGGACCCCGCCTACCGGCCCCTCCTCGAGGGGCTTCGCCGCCTGGGCTTCCCGCCCCCGGACGAAGTGGGGGAGGACCTGGTCCAGGGGGGGCGGATCGTGGGGCAGAGCGTGGCCCGCTGGGGTGGGAAGCGGCTCGTGCCCCCGGGCCTCGAGGGCTTCGGCCTCGCGGTCAAACCCGACACGCCCCCCGAGGAGGTGGTGCGATACTTGAAGGCGTGAGGAGGGTCCTATGAACGTGGCCATCGCGGAGTCCTTTTATAAAAGCCTCTCCGAGCTCACCCGGGAGGAGCAGGACCAGGTGCGGGAGACCGTCTTCCTCTTCCTGCAAAACCCCAAGCACCCCAGCATTAAGTGGCACAAGTTGAGGAAAAAGGGGTTCTCGTCCATCTACGTCAACCTGGACCTGCGCATCATCCTCTACGAGGGCCGCGAGGTGTACATTTTGGTCTACGTGGACCACCACGACGACGCCTACCGCTGGGCCGAGAACCACCAGGCGGAGGTCCACCCGAGGACCGGGGTCCTCCAGATCTTCCGCGTGGTGGAGGAGATCAAGGTGGTGCCCCGGGAGGTCCGCCCCCTCCTCAACTACCCCGAGGACTACCTCCTGGACCTGGGGGTGCCCCCCTCCTACCTCCGGCCCCTCCTCCTCGTGGAAAACGAGGACCAGCTCCTAGAGCTCCTCTCCGGCCTCCCCCAGGACGTCCAGGAGAGGCTTTTGGACCTCCGCGCGGGCAAGAAGGTGGTGCCGCCCCCCAAGGTCAGGACCCTGGAGGACCTCGCCCGCCATCCCCTCTCCCGCC
Source organism: Thermus sp. (assembly GCF_056332225.1). Classification (NCBI taxonomy): domain Bacteria; kingdom Thermotogati; phylum Deinococcota; class Deinococci; order Thermales; family Thermaceae; genus Thermus; species Thermus sp. The sequence goes on from NZ_JBWGQW010000046.1 coordinate 6,655, forward strand.
AGCACCTGCAGTTCATTCAGAACCTGGACGAGCTCCGCCGGGCCCTCTCCCACCCCTGGGAGCGGTGGATGGTCTTCCTCCACCCGGCCCAGCGGGAGGCGGTGGAGCGCGCCTTCCAGGGCCCCGCCCGGGTCACGGGCTCCGCGGGCACGGGGAAGACCGTGGTGGCCCTCCACCGGGCGGCCAAGCTGGCGGAGCGCTACCCGGGAGCCCCCCTCCTCCTCACCTCCTACAACCGCTTCCTGGCGGCCCGCCTCCGCGCGGGGCTCCGCCTCCTCCTCGGGGAGGTGCCGGGGAACCTTACCGTGGAAAACCTCCACAGCCTGGCCGTGCGGCTCCACCAAAAGCACCTGGGCCCGGCGCAGATCGCCAAGGAAGAGGAGTACCTTCCCTGGCTCTCGGAGGCCGCCTCGAGCCTTTCCTACGAGCCCGGGTTCCTGCGCTCGGAGTTCGCCTTCCTGGACGCCTGGGGCCTTTACGAGTGGGACCTCTACAAGGGCTTCCCCAGGAGCGGGCGGGGGGTGCCCCTCACCGCCCGGGAGCGGCGCAGGCTCTTTGACGCCTTCCAGAAGGTCTGGGAGCGGATGGAGGCCAAGGGGCTCCTCACCTTCAACCGGCTTTTGCACCGGCTTCGGGCCAAGGCGGAGGCGGGAGAGCTCCCCCGCTTCCGGGCGGCGGTGGTGGACGAGGCCCAGGACCTGGGCCCCGCCGAGCTCCTCTTCCTGCGCGCCCTGGTGGAAGAGGGTCCGGACGACCTCTTCTTCGCCTTAGACCCGGCCCAGCGCATCTACCGGGCCCCTCTTTCCTGGCAGGCCATGGGCCTCGAGGTCCGGGGCCGCTCCATCCGCCTCAAGGTGAACTACCGCACCACCCGGGAGATCGCCCAGGCCGCGGAGGGCCTCCTTCCCCCCGAGGTGGAGGAAGAGGTGCGGGAGGTGCTTTCCCTCCTGCAGGGCCCCCCGCCCTCGGTCCGGGGCTTCCCCACGCAGGAGGACTGCGCCGAGGACCTGGTGGCCTGGGTGAGAAACCACCTGGACTTCGGAATCCCGCCGGAGGAGATCGGGGTCCTCACCCGGGTCCGGGACCTGGCCCGGGGGCTCCGGGAACGGCTCGTGGCCCACGGCATCCCGGCCACCCTCCTCTCCGACAAGGAGGAGCAAGAGGGAGGGGTCCGCTTGGGCGCGGTGCACAGCGCCAAGGGGCTGGAGTTCCGGGCCGTGGCGGTGTTCGGGGCCAACCGGGACCTCTTCCCCTTGGAGTCCCTCCTCAAGAAAGCCCCCTCGGAAGAGGAACGGGCGCACCTGGAGGAGCAGGACCGCAACCTCCTCTACGTGGCCTTTTCCCGCGCCCGAGAACACCTCTGGGTGGGCTACTGGGGCGAACCTAGCCCTTTTCTGAAGGCGTGAACCCCTCATGCTCCAAGCCAACCTCTTTCCTCTCCTCGTGTCCCCGGAAAGTCTCCGCATCTACCGGTACCGGCACCGGGCGCCCGAGAAGCTTTTGGGTTATCTCCGGTCCCAGGGGTTCTTCGCCGAGATCCGGGGAGAAGAGGTCTGGGTCTACGGGGTGGAGGCCCCCCAGGCCCGAGCCCCCCTCCTCGGCACCTCCAAGCCAAGAGGCACCAGGGAGGCGACCAAGGCCTTCAACGGCTTCCTCCACCGGTTTCTCGTCCAAAAAGGCTTCTACCGAAGCGGCAGGACGTGGTTTGACCCCGAGGATTACGTGGAGATCGCGGGCTACCTGAACCTCCGGCCTCGAGGGCCCAAGGTCCCCTTGGCCGTGCGCCTCCATCAGGGGTACTGGGTGGAGGTGGTCCGCCTCGAGGGCGCCTACTTCGCCCTGGTGGACCTGGAAAAGCAGGCCCTTACCAAGGCCACCCTAGCCGAGCTGGGAAACGAGGCGCTCCAGCACCTTCGGGCCCTCCAGGAAACCCCTCCCCTCAAGGCCTTGGACCCCAACAAAAGGAGAGACGTCCCTCTAGAGAAAGCCTCTCCTGAGGCCCACCTTCTCCTTCACCCCCGGGTGCTCTCGGAAATAGAGGCGCCGCTCGCTCAGGGCTCGGGCCTTCGCCGACTCTCCCAGGACACCTTTCGGGAAAGCCAGTTCAGCTTTAAGGATCTGGACGGAAAGGTGCGCCTGGTCTTCCAAGGGATTCTGGACCCCGAGCCCTGGACCCTTCCCCCGGAACGCCTCGCCACGGTAGCCCAAGGCGCCCTTCGCATGGGCCAGGGCCTTGGCCGTGAGCCGAAGGAAGTGTTGCAAAAGGGCTTTTTCCGCCCCCTGGGGAAGGCGGTCTTCCACCTCGCCTTTCCCCAGATGGACCTGTCCATTTCCGCGAAATCCCCCGCGGGTCAGACCCAGGCCCACATCAAGGTAAAACCCCGGGGAAAGCCCGAAGAGTGGAAGGCTCGCCCCGCCTATGCGGAGGACAGGCTCCGAATCAGTGCCCGGGAGCTCCTCCTCCTCCATTTCGTGGACAAAAACCAGCTCAAACGGTCCTCCAAAGGGCAGCGCCTTCTCGCCCTGACCCCTTCCTCCCCAAGTTTCCTAGAAACCTGGGAGAAGATGGGCGCTTCCTTGGAGCTCCAGCGTCCCCCCTTGGTCTACGACCCCAAAACGGGCGAAGCCCTGCAGGGAGGCCCGCTCGCCGCGGACATCGCGTTCCTCCTGGCGCCGGAAGAGGTGGCTCCTGAGGTCCTAAAGCGGGTGCACAAGGCCTTAGAGACCTCAGCCCGGATCGTCCAGTGGGTCCAGCCCACGACCCTCCAAAATCGGCCCCATCTGAGGGAGCTGGCTTATAACCTGGCCCGCAAGGCGGGGGCTATTCCCTTTTTGCTGGAGGGGTTCACACGCCACGTGCTCGGTCTCGTCCACACCCGGAACGGCTTCTTCTGGAGGCTTCTCTCCCCGGAAGGGCAGCTCGCCGATCAGGGCTCCGACCTGCCCCAAAAGGCCCTACCCCAGCCTTTGGTGGTCCACTTCCGAGGAAACGACGAGGCCCTAGAAAGGGTGCTCAGCTGGACGGGATTGCCCTTGGTGCGAATCCAGACAAGCCGCCTCCGGTTCTCCAAAAAGGCCTTACCCTTGGGCACCTACTTCCGGCCCATCCCGGAGCTGGCCTACCTCCACGCCCACCCTGGCCATCCCGGTTGGCCCAAGGCCCTGAAGGTGGAGGTGGTCCAAGGAGACCTGCCCTTGGAGGAAGCCGTGGCCCAGGTCTACTGGCTCACCAAGGTGGAGGGCGGCCTCCACCACCCCAACGTCCTCCCCCTAAGCGTGGCCGAGCCCACCGGCGCGCCGGGCGACCCAGACTAGGCGCCCACGCATGGGCCTGGCAACGCCCCTTCTTCCAACCGCCTCCGCAGGCTTCCCATAGCCTCGGCCACCGCTCCCTTCCGCGCTGCCTCCCGGCTCAGCCCCTCCAGGCAGGCCTGGGCTCTTCTTTTTTCTCCCGGGAAGCTGGGGCCTCGAGGCGGGCATCCCCGCCCGAAGGGCCTCCCACAAAGAGGTCTTGAGGCCCGCGTCGCAATCCCCTTACGGGGCTATGTGGTTTGCAACCCTGGTGGACGAGGCCCAGGACCTCAACCCCGCCCTCATGTCGCAATCCCCTTACGGGGCTATGTGGTTTGCAACACCTTCTAGATGCGATTCGTTCCTCTCGCGGGGATCACCATGGGGTCGCAATCCCCTTACGGGGCTATGTGGTTTGCAACCCTACGCCAACCCCGAGGTGGGGATTTGGTCCTGCAAGCCTAGTCGCAATCCCCTTACGGGGCTATGTGGTTTGCAACCGAAGACGAGGAGGGGATGGAACACGCCTGGGTGGTGGAGTCGCAATCCCCTTACGGGGCTATGTGGTTTGCAACTTCCAGGAGTAGGCCGCGAGGCGGGGCGGGACCTGGCCGAGAGTCGCAATCCCCTTACGGGGCTATGTGGTTTGCAACCGTCGAGGCTCTGTTGGAGGCTGGCGCGCTCCACGAGTGGGAGTCGCAATCCCCTTACGGGGCTATGTGGTTTGCAACATGGAGGGCTACCGCGTACCGGAAGGGTGGCTTGACCTGCAGGGTCGCAATCCCCTTACGGGGCTATGTGGTTTGCAACAAAGACTTCCATTTCAAAAGCCGCCCTCGAGTTCTACGGTGTCGCAATCCCCTTACGGGGCTATGTGGTTTGCAACACCTGCAGGCAATAAAACCATCCAGTAGAAAATTGGAGTCGCAATCCCCTTACGGGGCTATGTGGTTTGCAACCGAGTACGCCTACCCACTATCCTATCAATAGTTTTAGGTCGCAATCCCCTTACGGGGCTATGTGGTTTGCAACTCTACCCCCCTAAGAACCCCGTCCTGGACGGCACTGCCAGAGGGGGGTTTATGAGAAAGATGAAGTTTGGAATATGCACACGGCGAATAACGGGGGTTTTCGGGGGTTTATGCCGATGAAAAGCCACAGGAGAAAGGGGCGATGAGAAGGTGAAAGCGCATATTGCCCATCCCCAAGGGAAGAACTG
>NZ_JBWGQW010000047.1:0-11164 GCF_056332225.1 Thermus sp.
TGAAGCAGGCCCTGGCGGGCCACGGCCACGCCCCCAAGGAGGAGGTGGCCCTCATGGTGCGGGGCATCCTGGGGCTGAAGGAGCCCCCTAGCCCAAGCCACCTGGCCGATGCCCTGGCCATCGCCCTCACCCACGCTTTTTACGCCCGGATGGGGGCGGCGAGGCCCCTCTAAACCCACCCCATCTGGCCTGCGCCGACATGAAGGCTTGGGGAAGGACCTCCTTGGCCTTAGCAACGGAGGTACCCGGGGAGGACCTCCTCCAGGGCCTTGGGGGCGGGGAGGAGGTCCCTTAGGGCCTCGGGGAAGGGGGCGGTGTTCCCCTCCTTCAGCATGAGGTACTGGTCCCGGGTGAGGGGGCTGAAGGGAAGAGGGGAAAGGAGGGGGACGAGGCGGTCCATGAGCCAAAGGGGAAGGGAAAGAAGGGGCTTCCTTCGCCCCAGGACCTTCATCACCAAAAGGAGAAGCTCGCGGAAGGTGTGCTCCTTGGGGCCCACGAGGTCAAAGGTCCCCTCCAGGCCCCCCTCCAAGGCCCCCAAAAAGGCCTCCGCCACGTCCCCCACGTACACGGGCCGGAAGGGGAAACCCCCGTCCCCGATCAGGGGGACGAAGGGCAGAGGGGCGCAGACGAGCCCCTTGAGGATCTTCCCGAAAAACTCGTCCCCGGGCCCGAAGATGAGGCTTGGGCGGAAGATGGCGTGAGAGAAGCCGCTTTGGCGCACCAGGGCCTCCCCTTCCGCCTTGGTGCGGTGGTAGCGGCTTGGGGCCTCGAGCCTCGCCCCCAGGGCCGACATGTGGAGGAGCCGCCCCACCCCGGCCCTTTCCATGGCCCGAAGGAGGTTCCTCACCCCCTCCACGTGCACCGCCCGGAAGGTCTCCTCCCCCTCCCGGATGATCCCCGCCAGGTAGATGGCGGCCTCCATCCCCGTTAGGTCCGGCACCTCCCGGGTAATATCCCCCAGGACCAGAACCGCCCCCGGGGGAAGCTCCCGAGGCCTCCGCGCCAGGACCACGGGGGTGTGGCCCCGCTTCAGGAGGAGGGCCACCAGGGCCCGCCCCACGAACCCCGTGCCCCCAACCACGAAGACCCGCATCCTAGGCGGCCTCGAGGGCGCTTTGGGCCTCCTCCTCCAGGGCCCTCAGGTCCAAGAGGTAAACCCGGCGGTAGGCGGTGGCGATGAGGCCCTGGTGGCGGAGGTCGGAGAGGATCTTGGAGACGGACTCCCGGGTGGAGGCGGTGGCGTCGGCGATCTCCTCGTGGGAGGCCGTGACGTAAAGCCCCCTCTCGTCCCGGAAGGAGGCCGGGGTGTCCGCCAGGAAGAGGAGGTAGCGGGCGATGCGGGCCTTAAGCTCCCCGGTTTGGAGGTGGGCTTCATAAGCGTGGACCCGGCGCATCTGCCGGGCGAGGTTTCTGGCCACCTGGTGGAGGGCCTCGTGGTCCATGGCCTTGGGGTCCAGGCCCTGGACCACGGCCTCGGTCATGGCCTCGGCGGTGTAGCGGTAGCGCTTGCCCTCCAGGGCCTCTTCCCCGAAGTAGTCCCCGGGAAGGACGTGGCGGAGGGTGAGGAGGCGCCCGTCCGGGAGAAGCTCCACGATGCGCACCAGGCCCTCCTCCAGGCGGTAGAGGGTGTGGGCGTTCTCTCCCCTCAGGTAGATGGTCTCCTTGCGGCCGAACCTCTTCATGTTCCCTTCCTTTCTCCCTCTTCGGGGCCATGGAGCTCCTCGGCGAGGGCCTCGAGGCCCTCCACGAACCGCGCGCCGAGCCTTTCGGCCTCCTCGGGGCTTGCCCCCTGCCCCCCCAGGTAGACCCTGGGGGCAAGCCCCGCTAGCGCCCCGTCGGGCAGGGCCCTTAAGGGCTCGGCGAGGAGGGCGGAGAGGACCGCGGCCCTGGCGCCAAGCCGCTCCCCAAGGCGCTTGAGGTCGGGAAGAGGGGTGTCGGGGCCCAGGTAGAGGGCGGGCAGGCCCCGCCGCCTGAGGCCGTAGGCCACCAGCATGGCCCCGATCTCGTGCCGCTCCCCGGGGGGCGTGGTCACGAGGACCGGAGGCCCCGGAGGGAAGCCCGAGAGGTCCAGAAGCTCGTGGAGCCGGGCCCGGAGGAAGGTGGTGGCGAGGTGCTCCTCCGCCACCCCCACCTCCCCCTTGTGCCAGGCCTCCCCGACCCGCCGGAGAACCGGCACGAGGAGGCGGCCCAGGGCCCCCTCGGGACCGAGGAGCCTCACCCCCCTCCGGAAGAGGGCCTCGGCCCCCGAGAGGTCGGCCTCGAGGAGGGCCCGGTAGAGGGCCTCGTCCAGGGCCTCGGCGGGGGCCTCCTGGGCGAGGTAGCGGCGGATGGCCGCCTGCGGGGTGGCCCCCTCCTCCAGCCAGCGGCGGATGGTCTTCAGGGCTTCCACCTCCTCGAGGCGGTAGAGGCGGTGCCCCCCCGGGGTGCGCTCGGGCCGGGGAAAGCCGTAGCGGCGCTCCCACTGCCTCAGGACCTCGGCGGAGAGGCCGGTCATGGCCTCCACCTCGGCGATGGTGAACACCCCGGCGCGGGTCATGCTCAAAGCTTACCCCGTCGTATAGGTTTTGTCAAGGCCTTGTCCATATGTGGCCGGGGCAAAAGTCCCGGGCCCGTGGTACCCTGAAGCTGGAGGCGTTATGGAACCCGACTGGCGGGCCCTTTCTCAGCTGGTGCGCGCCCACTCCGCCACCTTCTACCTGGGAAGCCTCCTCTTCCCCAAGGAGGAAAGGAAGGGGGCTTGGGCGGTCTACGCCGCCTGCCGCCTGGGGGACGAGGCGGTGGACGGGGAAGGAGGGGGGGAGGAGGCCCTCGCCCGCTGGTGGGCGGGGGTGGAGCGGGCCTACGGGGGAAGGCCCAAGGAAACGTGGGAGCAGGGCCTGGCCTGGGCCCTGGAGCGCTGGCCCATCCCCCTGGAGGCTTTCCTCCACATGCGGGAGGGCTTCCAGACCGACCTCGGCCCGGTCCGGCTCCAGAGCGAGGCGGAGCTCCTCACCTACTGCTACCGGGTGGCGGGCACCGTGGGGCGGATGATGGTCCCCATCACCGGAGGGGGAAAGGAGGCGGAGGCGCAGGCCATTCGCTTGGGCCAGGCCATGCAGCTCACCAACATCCTCCGGGACGTGGGGGAGGACCTCCAAAGGGACCGGGTCTACCTGCCCCTGGACCTCTTGAAGGTCCACGGGGTGGAAGTGGAGGACCTCCGGGCGGGGCGCGTCCCCCCGGGCTACCCTGCCCTGATGCGGGCCTTGGAGGGGAAGGCCCGGGCCCTCTACCGGGAGGGGCTAGAGGGGCTAAGGCACCTCCGGGTGGGCCGGGCGGCCATCGCCCTCGCCGCCTTCCAGTACCAGGGCATCCTGGACAAGCTACGACGTTCAGGCTACGACAATCTAGGAAGGCGGGCCCACCTCAAGGCCTGGGAGCGGGCCCTCCTCCTGCCCCGGGCCCTCCTCGCCGCCCGCCTTCCCCCGGGGGAGGCCCTCTGATGGGCCGGGTCCTGGTCTGGCACCGGGGGGACCTGCGTCTTTCCGACCACCCGGCCCTCCTTCAAGCCCTCTCCCAGGGGACCCCGGTGGGCCTCGTGGTCCTGGACCCCAACAACCTGAGGACCTCCCCGAGGCGGCGGGCCTGGTTTCTGGAAAACGTCCGGGCCCTCCGGGAGGCCTACCGGGAGCGGGGCGGGGCCCTTTGGGTGCTGGAGGGCCTTCCCTGGGAAAAGGTGCCGGAGGCGGCGAGGCGGCTTAGGGCCAAGGCCGTCTACGCCTTAAGGAGCTACACCCCTTACGGCCGCTACCGGGACGGGCGGGTGAGGGAGGCCCTTCCCGTCCCCCTTCACCTCCTCCCCGCCCCCCACCTCGTCCCCCCCGACCTCCCCCAGGCCTACCGGGTCTACACCCCCTTCGCCCGGCGCTTCCAGGGGGTGGAAGCCCCCCTCCCCGCCCCCCTGGCCCTGCCCCGGGAGGAGGAGGAAGGGGAGGTACCCAAAGGCCAAAGCGACGTCCCCCTCCCCGAGCCCGGGGAGGAAGCGGCGAGGGAGAGGCTACTGGCTTTCCTGGAGGCCAAGCTCGCCCGCTACGCCGAGGAGCGGGACCGGCTGGACGGGGAGGGGGGCTCGAGGCTTTCCCCCTACTTCGCCCTCGGGGTCCTCTCCCCCAGGGAGGCCGCCTTCCTGGCCCTGGCCCAGGGGGGAGAGGGGGCGAGGAAGTGGGTCTCCGAGCTCCTCTGGCGGGACTTCTCCTACCACCTCCTCTACCACTTCCCCTGGATGGCGGAAAGACCCCTGGACGCCAGGTTCCAGGCCTTCCCCTGGCGGGAGGACGAGGGGCTCTTTGGGGCCTGGTACCGGGGGCAGACGGGCGTCCCCCTGGTGGACGCGGCCATGCGGGAGCTCCACGCCACGGGCTTCCTCTCCAACCGGGGGAGGATGGTGGCGGCCCAGGTGGCGGTGAAGTACCTCCTCCTCCCCTGGAAAAGGTGCGAGGAGGCCTTCCGCCACCTCCTCCTGGACGGGGACCGGGCGGTGAACCTGCAGGGGTGGCAGTGGGCGGGGGGGTTGGGGGTGGACGCCGCCCCCTACTTCCGCCTCTTCAACCCCACCCTGCAAGGGGAAAGGCACGATCCCGAGGGGAGGTGGCTAAGGCGCTGGGCCCCGGAGTACCCCTCCTACGCCCCCAAGAACCCCGTGGTGGACCTGGAGGAGGCGAGGCGGCGCTACCTGGCCCTGGCCAAAGAAGTGGGCCAGGCCACCCTTCCCCTCGAGGGTCCCGAATAAGCTTGAACCATGTTCCGGGTACGCGACCCGCAAAAGGTCCTCAGGCAGATCACCCTCCTCCGCTACGGCATGGCCCTCCTCTTTCTCGCCCTGGCCCTCTTCCGCCCGGAGAAGCTCCTCTTCCTGGGCCTCGCCCTCTTCGCCTTCCTCATGGCCCGCTCCGGGTACTGCCCCCTGGTGCGCCGATAAACTGGACCCATGAAGACCCTTTCCCCCAAGGAGGCCCTGCCCCACCTCAGGCGCCTCCGGGAAGACCCCTTGGGCGTTCTCCTGGAGTGGGGCCGGGCCCACCCCAGGCTCTTCCTCCCCCTCCCCGGCCTCCCCCTGGCCCTGGTCTTTGACCCGGAGGGGGTAGAAAGGGTGCTCCTCGCCGAAGGGCCCACCAAGGCCACCTTCCAGTACCGGGCCCTCGCCCGCCTCACGGGGAAGGGCCTTCTCACCGACTGGGGGGATAGCTGGAAGGAGGCCCGGAAGGCCCTCAAGGACCCTTTTTTGCCGAGGGCGGTGCGGACCTACCGGGAGGCCCTAAAGGAGGAAGCCGAGGCCTTCTTCGCCCCCTGGCGGGGGGAGGAGCGGGACCTGGACCGGGAGATGCTCGCCCTCTCCTTAAGGCTCTTGGGGCGGGCCCTCTTCGGTAAGCCCCTCTCCCCTACCCTGGCGGAGCACGCCCTCAAGGCCCTGGACCGGATCATGGCCCGCACCCGAAGCCCCCTCGCCCTCCTCAACCTCAAGGAGGAGGCCCGCTTCCAAAGGGCAAAGGCCCTGCTCTACCGGGAGGCGGAGGGCCTGGTCGCCCACCCGCCCCTGAACCGGCTCCCCCGGGAGCGGGCCTTGAGCGAGGCGGTTACCCTCCTGGTGGCGGGCCACGAGACCGTGGCGAGCGCCCTCACCTGGTCCTTCCTCCTCCTCTCCCGCCGTCCGGACTGGCAGGAAAAGGTGGCCAAGAGCGAGGAGGCGGCCCTCGCCGCCTTCCAGGAGGCCCTGAGGCTCTACCCCCCGGCCTGGATCCTCACCCGCAAGGCGGAAGCGCCCTTCCCCCTTGGGGAGGCGGTCCTCCCCCGGGGCACCACCCTGGTCCTCTCCCCCTACGTGACCCAGAGGCTTTACTTCCCCCAAGGGGAGGCCTTTTCCCCTGAGCGCTTCCTGGGGGAAAAGGGCACCCCCTCGGGGCGCTACTTCCCCTTCGGCCTGGGCCAGAGGCTCTGCCTGGGGCGGGACTTCGCCCTCCTCGAGGGCCCCCTCGTCCTCCAGGCCTTCTTCCGCCGCTTCCGGCTTGACCCCCTCCCCTTCCCCCGGGTCCTCGCCCAGGTGACCCTGAGGCCCGAGGGCGGGCTTCCCGCCCGGCCCCGGCTAAAGGAGGCGCGGGCGTGACCTACCTGCAGTTCCACCTGGTCTTCCTCCTGCCCCCCCTTCTCCTCCTCCTCCTCTGGGCGAGGCCCAGGCCCCCTAGGCTTTGGGCCTACCTCCTCATGCCCCTCATCGCCCTCCTCTACACCACCCCCTGGGACAACTACCTGGTGTGGCGGGGGGTCTGGGGGTACCCCGAAGGCAGGGTCCTCCTCCGCTTGGGCTACGTGCCCCTGGAGGAGTACCTCTTCTTCCTCCTCCAGCCCCTCCTCACCGGGGCCTTCCTCCACCGGGTGGCGGGGGCTCCGCCCCCTCCTTCCTTGGGGCTTCCCCGGGTGATGGGCGGGGGGCTTTGGCTCCTGGTGGCCGCCCTTGGGGTCCTCCTCCTCGCCCTCGAGGGGCGGTACCTCTACCTCGGGCTCATCCTCGCCTACTTCGCCCCCGTCTTCGTCCTCCAGTGGGCCTTCGGGGGGGACCTGCTTTGGGCCTGGCGGCGGGCCCTCCTCCTCGGGGTGGGCCTTCCCACCCTCTACCTCTGGGGGGCGGACCTCTTCGCCATCCGGGAGGGCATCTGGTGGATCTCCCCCCGGTACACCCTAGGCCTCGGGGTTTTGGGGCTTCCCCTGGAGGAGATGGCCTTCTTCCTCGGCACCAACCTGGCCGTGGTCCAGGGCCTCCTCCTCGCCTGGCACCCCGAGGCCCTGAGGCGCCTAAGATAGGCCTGTGCGGGACCTCTTTGACCGCCTCAAGGACCGCCCCACGGGAAAGGCCTTGCGCTTTTTCGTGGAGGCCCTCCTCCTTCTGAGCCTCAAGAGGAGCCTCCGGGGGGTCTACCTCCGGGGGGAGGCCCCGGGGGGCCCCCTGGTCCTCGCCCTGAACCACCACAGCTTCTTTGACGGCCACCTGGTGTGGCTTCTGGGGAGGCTTTACCGGAGGCCGGTGAGCCTCCTCGTGGCCGAGGAGAACCTCAAGGCCTTCCCCGTGCTCAAGCTCGCGGGGGCCCTCGAGGCGGGAAGGGTCCGGGAGGCCCTGAGGAGGCTTGGGCGGGGGGAGTGGGTGGCCCTCTTCCCCGAAGGGGCCATGGCCTACCCCGGGGCCCTCCGCCCCTTGCGTCGGGGGGCGGGCTGGCTTGCGGGGAAGGCGGGGGCGCCCCTCCTCCCCGTGGCCCTAAGGGTGGTCCTCCGGGGCTACGAGCACCCCGAGGCCTTCCTCCTTATGGGAAAGCCCCTCCTTCCGGGGGAGGACCTGGAGGGCGCCCTGGGCGGGCTTCTCGGGGACCTAGACGCCCTCCTCGCCAAGACCCACCCTCGGGAGGTGCCGGAGGGCTTTCGGGAAGTGCTCCGGGGAAGGCGGAGCCTGGAGGAACGGATTCGCCCTCTGGTGAGGCTTCTCCCATGACGGGGGACTTCTTCTTCGGGGTCTTCCTCTTCCTCCTCCTGAGGTGGCTCGCCCTCCTCTTTAACCTCCTCGCCTTCCCCCGCCTAAGGCCCCGCCCCACCCCCCCATGGCCCCGGGCCTCCCTCCTGGTCCCGGCCCGGAACGAGGCGGAAAACCTAAGGAGGACCCTCCCCGGCCTCCTCCGGCAGGGGGCCCTCGAGGTCTTGGTCCTGGACGACCTCTCGGAGGACGGCACCGCCCAGGCGGCCCTGGAGGTGGCGGGGCACCACCCCGGCTTCCGCCTCCTCCGGGGCGCCCCCCCGCCCCCGGGCTGGACGGGGAAGAACTGGGCCTGCTTCCAGCTCGCCCAGGAGGCGCGGGGGGAGGTCCTGGTCTTCACCGACGCCGACGTCCTCTGGGAGGAGGGGGCCTTGGGGGGGCTTTTGGCGGCCCTGGAGGGGAAGGAGATGGTCTCGGCCCTCCCCAAGCAGGAGGTGGGCCCCTTGGAGGGAATCCCCGTGGCCTTCGTGATGAACGGGCTCTTCTCCTTCCTGCCCCACCCCCTTCTGGAAGGCCTACGGGTGGCGAACGGCCAGGTCCTGGCCTTCCGGAAGGAGGCCTACCTCGCCTCCGGCGGGCACGGGGCCGTAAAGGGGGAGGTCTTGGAGGACGTGGCCCTGGCGAGGCGGGTGGAGGCCTACGGGCTTTTCCTGGGCGGGGGGCTCTTCCGGGTGCGCATGTACCGGGGCTACGGGGAGGCGGTGGCGGGCTTCGCCAAGAACTTCCTGGAGGTTCACCTCAAAAACCCCGCCCTTCTCCTGGGCTCGGCCTTCTACCACCTCGCCCTCTACACCCTGCCCTGGGCCTTCGGGCGGTGGGAGCTCGGGCTCATGGGGCTTCTGGAGCGCCTTTGGGTGCAGTGGGCCCTGGGGGGACCCCTCTGGCCCGGCCTCCTCGCCCCCCTCGCCCCCCTTCTCCTCCTCCCCGTGTACCTGCGGGCCCTCCTCCCGGGGAAGCGCTGGAAGGGGCGAAAGGTGTAGGCGCCGTGCCGACCCGGGCCAGCGTGGAGCCCCGGCGAACCCATGGGGTTGAACCTGGCCGCTCCCGTCTCAACTAGACAGACCGGTCTATTCCGGGTACCCTGAAAGCGTGAAGGCCGTTTGGCAACTCCAGGAGGCCAAGGCCCGCTTCTCGGAGGTGGTGGAGCGGGCCCTAAAGGGCGAGCCCCAGCTCGTCCTCCGCCGGGGCAAGAAGGCGGTGGTGGTGCTGGACTGGGAAACCTACGCCCGGCTCGTCGGGGAGGAGACCTCGGCCCTCGAGGCCCTGAGGCCCCCTAAGGCCCTTCCCAACGAGGAAGTGGAAGCCCTCTTCCAAAGGCCAAAGGCGGGCTTCCGGGAGGTGGAGCTCTGAAGTACCTCCTGGACACCAACGTGGTCTCCGAGCCCCTCAAAAAGCGCCCCCATCCCAGGGTGCTCGCCTTTTTGCGCCAGCTCAGGGTGGGGGAGGCGTACCTCTCGGCCCTGACCCTAGGGGAACTCGCCCAGGGGGTAGCCCGGGCCCCGGAAGCCCGGCGGCCCACCCTCGCGGCCTGGCTTTCGGAGCTGAAGGAGAGCTTCTCTGGGCGGATTCTCCCCTTGGATGCCGAGGTGATGGAGATCTGGGGGGAACTCACGGGGAAAGCCCTGGTGGAGGGCAGGCCTCTTTCCCCTCTGGACGCCATGCTGGCCGCCACGGCCCTCCGGCACGGCCTGACCCTGGCCACACGAAACGCCGAGGACTTCCGCCACCTCCCCGTGCCCCTCCTGAACCCCTGGGAAGTGTGAGGGCAAGCCGCGCCAGAAAGGCTTTACCTTCATGGGAAGAAGCCCCTCCGCCTCCTAAGGGGATGGGCGCCCTCTTCGCCAGCAAACCTCCCCTGACCCTCCCAGGCCCGGGAGTAGGTCCTTTGTGGGCCACGCCCAACTTTACAAGCGGAGCGGCCTGGTAAACTCCTCCCCATGCGCGCCGTGGTCATCGGAAGCGGGGTAGGGGGGCTCTCGGCGGCCATCCGGCTCGCCGCCATGGGCCTCGAGGTCCTGGTCCTGGAGAAGCTCCCGGGGCCCGGGGGAAGGGCTTTTGTGCACCGGGCCCAGGGCTTCACCTTTGACATGGGCCCCACGGTGATCACCGTCCCCCCCTTCCTGGAGGACCTCTTCGCCACCGCCCCAGGCAACCCCAGGCTCTACCCCGACTTCCCCGAGGAGGAGGGGCTAAGGCACACCGAGCGCTACGTGAAGCTCGTGCCCTTAGACCCCTTCTACCGCCTCCACTTCCCAGACGGCACCCACTTTGACTACAAGGACGACCCCGAGCACCTGAAGGGCGAGATCGCCCGCATCGCCCCGGAGGACCTCGAGGGCTACCGCCAGTTTGAGGCCCACGCCCGGGCCCTCTTCCAGAAGGGCTTTTTGGAGCTCGGCTTCACCCACTTCGGCGGCCTCCTGGACCTCCTCAAGGTGGCCCCGGACCTCCTCCGGCTGGACGCGGTGCGGCCCCTCTTCTCCCTGGTCTCCCGCTACTTCAAAAGCCCCAAGACCCGGCAGATCTTCTCCTTTGAGTCCCTCCTCATCGGGGGAAACCCCCTAAAGGTGCCCGCCCTCTACGCCATGATCCACTTCGTGGAGCGCCGCTGGGGGGTGCACTTCGCCATGGGGGGGACGGGGGCCTTGGTGGCGGGGCTCGTGCGGAAGCTCGAGGAGCTCGGGGGAAAAATCCGCTACAACGCCCCCGTGCGCCGCATCCTCACCAAGGGGCGCCGGGCCGTGGGCGTGGCGCTCCAGGACGGGGAGAAGATTGAGGCCGACCTGGTGGTCTCCAACGCCGACTACGTCCACACCTACGGCGAGCTCCTCGCCCCCGAGGACCGCACTTTTAACGGCGACTGGCGCCTCAAGCGCACCCGGCTTTCCATGAGCCTCTTCGTGGCCTACTTCGGCTTCAAGGCCCGGGGGGACGAGGGGGAGAGGCTCCGCCACCACAACGTCCTCTTCGCTCCCCGCTACGAGGAGCTCCTCCGGGACATCTTCGGGCGCAAGGTCCTCCCCGAGGACTTCGCCCACTACCTCCACCTCCCCACCCTCACCGACCCCTCCCTGGCCCCCCCGGGCCACCACGCGGCCTACACCCTCATCCCCGTGCCCCACAACGGGAGCGGCCTGGACTGGGGAAGGCTCAGCCCCCAGTACCTGGAGAAGGCCCTCCGCTACCTGGACGAGGCGGGCTACCTCCCCGGGCTCATGGACCGCCTGGTCTACACCCACTTCATCACCCCGGACTACTTCCAGTGGACCCTGAACAGCCACCTGGGCAACGCCTTCGGCCCCGAGCCCGTGCTCTGGCAGACGGCCTCCTTCCGCCCGAAGAACCGCTCCGAGGACGTGCGGGGCCTCTACCTGGTGGGCCAGAGCTACCAGCCGGGGGCGGGCCTGCCCAGCGTGATGATGTCCGCCAAGATGACCGCCCGGCTCATCGCCCGCGACCTGGGCCTGGAAAGGGCCCCCAAGGGGATGCGGGAGGGCCTTGCGTGAACCTGAAGGAAAGGAAGCGGAGGCACCTCGAGGCCTGCCTGGAGGGCGATGTGGCCTTCCAGAGGACCACCACGGGGTTTGAAGGCTTCCGCCTCCGCTACCAGGC